>JBFESJ010000045.1:0-18959 GCA_041548585.1 Desulfobacterales bacterium
GAACTGCTGTATCTATAGTGACCTTTCATCATCTCAGGCTGTCATGAAAGAAATGTTTTGTCCCAATAGAGGGTTGAATTGATCGCATACCATGACAAGCCGGTCATCAGGGATTTCTGGGAGCAGGGGCTCATAATTCCGTAGATGACGAAGATGTCAATGATGTCATGGAGATCGAAATCCATAGCTGCTTTTCATGTTATAGCTATTGTCAGAATAACATTCCGTTTCAGCCGCAGGACAATTTCGTTTCGGTCGGCAAGAACTCGCAAACAAAAGCGCGTAAAAGAGAACATGGGCATGGCTTTTTAGAATATCGTGTCGTCGATTGATTTTATGTTCTAATTTGAAAAACTTCGAAGATGTTCTCTTTAACGCGCTCTAATTAGCTCAGACAGCTTCCCGACCGAAACGAAATCATCCTGCGGCTTACGGCAAATTGTGACCGTTATTAATTCAACCACACCAAAGGCGGATAAATCGGAACATATTTTAGGCAACTGCTATAGGGTATCGTAATGTTGAATAACGCGTCGTCGAAAAAATTGTGCTTCGCGAATGTCGTCTTAAGTTGTTTGGAGAGAGGTGTTTTTTCCCTTGTCCATCCCTTTAATGGGAGACACGGTTTTTTCTTTTGATGTTGGACGGATTAGATGCTGGCAGCATCTGGGATGAAAAATATCTTTTTTCTGAATTTTTTCCGTATAATACTTCTGGAGAAGTCGCTTTTTCTTTAAGAACAAAATTCAATTGACTGTCCCTTCCATATATATCATCTCTAAAGTTGACAGTACCATCTTTTTCAACCCAGGCTGTCCAGTAAAGAATGTGAATATTTATCGGGTGTGACAACAATATGGCTTTGGTTTTTTTGCTGTTGACCGCAGCGATTAATTTTTCGAGATCCCATTTTGAATTATCTTGCAAAAGGTAAGCTGCAAGTTTTATTGGTTCTTCAATGCGGATACAACCGGAGCTGAAGGTGCGTTTTGTCATATTAAATAACTTGCGAGCCGGTGTATCGTGTAAATATATGCTGAACTCATTTGGAAAAATAAATTTTACTCGGCCAAGGGCATTTGAATTTGCGGGATCCTGGCGGAGCTTATAGACGAAGTTTTTCTTTGTAATCGAAGCCCAGTCAATAGATTCGGGGTCCAACTCTCTGGCATCTTCTTCCCAGTTTTCAAAAATCCTGATGTCATTATCCGCCAAGTAGTCGGAATCTTTTTTGATAGAGGGTAATATGTCATTTAGGGCAATTTTGTGAGGAATATTCCAATAGGGATTCAATTCAAGATATGTTATTTTTCGTGACAAAAAAGGAGTGGGCCGCTTCATTCTTCCCACAATAGCCCGAATCGAATTTATTGTTTGTTCATTTTCAATAACATTGAGTTTAAAATTGGCCGTGTTGACCATGATATGACATTCCCCTAAGTCTTGAGGGAGCCAACGCCACCGTTCCATATTCAACCTGATTTGTCTAATACGATCTTCCACCGGAACATTTAGTTCTGTCAGTGTCTTTGAACCAACAACTCCATCAACCTCAAGCCCGTGTCTGGCCTGAAACCTTCTGACCCCATCCTCCAAAACTTCATCAAAATATGTCTGATTGTTGTTTTTTGAGTCCGTCAAATCGCCCGAAATAATCAGGCGTGATCGTAAAGCGGAAATCCATCTTCCGTGATCGCCTTTCCGCATTTTCCCCATACTAGTCAATTCATGCCAGCCCCCTGTTTTTTGTATATGTATATATTTTAATAATGCCAGCTTTAATCTTAGATATCCGGGATGGCGTGGCTGCAGTGCATCAACGAATCCTTTTAGGTTGTCATCATACAACACGGTTTGAAAAATCTTTGTTAGATCTTTTTTTGGTTTTTTAATGTACCAACTAAAATTGTTGGAATAAGGATCCACGGTCCCTTCTGATAAATGAAATCCAAATGAAAAAAAAGCATCGCTTAAAAGTAAATCAAGTTCTGCCAACTGTTCAGATTCGTTCGCATCCATCAATATGGCAAGTTTTATATCCGTCAGCAGGCTCAAAATATCTTTCTGATGATAGGTTCCGGAATCTAGTCCTTCATGGTCTGCGTCAATAATAGTCTTTAGGAGAATTTCTGCTTTTTTGTTCAACCCGTTTTCAGTAACCCATACAGGCTTAGCTTCCCGGTGAAGATAGAAATCAAGAAGTAATTCCGGATTGCAAACCAGGTTGGTTTTAGAATCTATTTTATTTTTGATCGTCAGGGATGTAAGCTGGGATATCAGACACTCACGCACCGTATCTGTAACATTACAACCATTACCGGGCTGTATATTTTGCATGGGGATATGTATCAGGTTATGATTAAAATTATCGCTTAATCCATTGGGTCCGTATAGACTGTTAATCTTAATCAAGGAAGGAGAACTGTGAATCATGCTATTGACAGCAAGATTGATAAGGCCGTTGAATTCCTTTTTTTCAAACGGAAGCGAACAACTGCTTAAAGGATATTTATCCACCTGATCATTTAAATTCAGCGCATAAACATTTCCGAATAAGAGAAAAATGCTTTCCAACAAAATTAATAGAATTACCGACAGCCTCATATTTTTTTCACCCAAATTCATTTTACACAAAAAAAACAGCAAATATAATGCCAGAATATAAATGAGAAAAATGATGCTCTATAAGGAATTGAATTATTTAATAAATTATTAAAAGATAGTAAATGAGTGACTGTGAGATGAATTGAAATTGTGAAATAAACTACATGGTTTTTAGGTAATGAAAGTAATACGGAGGATATCTTCAACTTCATTGTGGATAGAAAGATTACACTCATTGGGGAAGCTAAGGGACAGCCGTAGTGAAATGGCTTGCACCAGCATACAATATGTATTTCGTGTAAAATGGAAAAGCGTGGAATCGAAAGGATAATCCACGCTTTCCTTTTATGATTGTATTCCGGACGAATTGGGATTATCCCAAAATGGCCTTTAGATCCTCATCCGGCGTAGCAATCGGTTTGATGTCGAAGGTTTTCACCAGCGTTTCGAGCACATTGGGTGTTAAAAAAGCGGGGAGCGACGGGCCGAGTCGGATGCCCTTGATTCCCAAATGCAAAAGCGCCAATAGCACACAAACCGCCTTCTGTTCATACCAAGATATAATTAAAGAAAGCGGAAGTTCATTCACATCAACATTAAAGGCTTTCGCAAGGGCCACAGCGATTTGGACGGCCGAGTAAGCATCATTGCACTGACCTGCATCCAGCAACCGCGGGATGCCGCCGATGTCGCCGAGTTCTTTGTCAAAGAATCGATACTTGCCGCAAGCCAGGGTCAACACAACGCAGTCTTTCGGAACCTTTTCCACAAACTCGGTGTAATAATTGCGTCCCGGCTTGGCGCCGTCGCAGCCGGCCACCAAAAAGAAGTGCCGAATGGCCCCGGCCTTGACCGCCTCGATGACCTTGTCCGCAACGCCCAAGACTGCGTTTCGGGCAAAGCCCACCGTTACTTCCCGGCCATTTTCATCTTCCTGGAATCCAGGGAGCGCGAGGGCTCTGTCAATCACGGGTTGAAAATTCAAGTCGGAAATGTGCGGAACACCGGGCCAACCGACCATGCCACTCGTAAAAATATTGTCCTTATATTCGTTCTTGGGCCTTTGGATACAGTTGGTCGTCATCAAAATGGCCCCGGGAAAATTTGAAAATTCTTTGATCTGCTTTTGCCAGGCCGTACCAAACTGGCCATAGAAATGTTCGTATTTTTTCAATTCCGGGTAACCGTGGGTAGAAAGCATCTCACCGTGTGTATAGATGTAAATGCCTTTGCCTTGGGTCTGTTTAAGAAGCTCTTCAAGATCTTTCAGATCATGTCCCGAAACTAAAATGGCTTTCCCTTTTTTGTGGCCAAGGGGGACGCGGGTCGGCACCGGATGACCGTAAACGCCAGTGTTTCCGGCATCAAGAAGCGCCATGGCCTTTAGCGCAGCTTCTCCACACCCAAGGGCCAGGCCCACCCAGTCGTCCAGGCTTAAATCGTCCTTCTGAATGGCCGCCAGACCTTCATGGATGAACGCATACACCGTGTCATCCTCCTGGCCTAAAATTTGGGCGTGGTCCGCATAGGCGCTGACCCCTTTTATGCCGAAGAGAACAGTGTGTTTCAAAGATAGAATATCGGGGTTATCACCCGGATAGGACTTTAGGCCTACATTCTCACCCTGCTTAATCAATTCTTCCAAGGTGTGTTGAGGATTGAAATTGGCAGGACCGTCAGGCAGATCAATATTCCCGCCCCCGGCTTTAACCTTTTCTTTGAGCTGATCACGTTTTACTGTTGCCTGGTTAATCAACGCCACGAAGCGATCGGGATCGAAATCCACATTGGTCAAAGTGGAAAAGGCCGCTTTAACCGTAAATACATTAACATCTCGATCCGAAACACCCATTTTTCGACCCTCTACGGCGACCTGGGATAGCCCCATTAGCGTGTAGAGGAGCAGATCCTGCAAGGCCGCAACCTCGGGTTTTTTACCGCAAACACCCAGTATTGTACACCCAGTACCTTTTGCCGTCTGTTCGCATTGATAACAAAACATTTGCATCCCCCCTTATTTTTAGAGGTTGAAAAATATCTTAAGAATCCTGACCATAACATCCGAAATCCGTTTCACAAAATCGGTGAAGTTTAATCTGTAAACCTCAACCATTAAAAAATTATCCGGAAGTCATTACGTTTTCTTCGGATTTTTGGGGGCATCCTACATGGTAAGTTTCAAACCATTGAAAAACGAAACGCCTCAATAATTTTAACAAAGGTAATAGAACTTCTACTATATACTGTGCCAGTAAAACAGATCGATCATGGCTTGAGAGGAAATTTGAAATCAGCGGAGTGGGAGAGTTCCGCACCCGATCAGAGACCTTTGTAAAACCCCCCTTTAACCCGATTTCTGTGCCTGCCTTGTGAAATGCGCAGCCTATTTTTCAAAGGTCTCGTCATGAATGAGAATCAATACCGGATTATTTTAACCTAATAAATAAAATACACCATTATCCCCGACCGGTCAAGAAAATCGTGGGGTCAATTCTAGGATTGATTTTTATATGTTTTTTAATGATACAAAAAATTGTATTAAGGATAAAAAATCCAGCAACCACTTCCAGGCAGAGATTATAGGAATAAATCCAAACTTTTCTGCAAACACTTTGCAAATGGATGATTCCATGCCTGAACCTTTCAATTATTGAAATACTAAAAAATCTTAATGTCCTTCCCGAGCAGACAATACTTGATGCCGGTTAAGGAAACGGTTATATATTAGTAGTAGAATTGCCGGATAAGTGCTGACAACCCATATGTATCCTCTTACAAAAAAGATGGTTAAATAAAATTATTTTACACAGATCAGGAAATCGAGTCATGAAAATCGAGTATCGACCCATTGGTGTGGTTCACAGCCCCTTCACCGAGCTAAAAGGTATGCCCATACAACCGTCGCGTGCGAAAGACATTGCCGGGACTGTCGAAGTATTCCCCGAGTTTCAGGAGGGCTTGAAGGATCTGATCGGTTTTTCTCATATCCTTTTACTGTATCACTTTCACATGGTGACGGGATACACCCTTCAAGTTGTGCCGTTTCTTGACTCCGAACTTAGGGGTTTATTCGCCACGCGCGCTCCGAAGCGTCCGAATCCTATTGGTTTGTCAGTCGTTCGCCTCAAGGGTATTCAAGGAGGAGTTTTGTCGGTTTTGGATCTTGACATTCTGGAGGGTACGCCTGTCCTTGACATTAAACCATACGTTACTGAGTTCGACGGGCGCACAGATGTACGTATCGGTTGGCTGGAGGCGGCAAGGATACAGGAGCGCGAAGCTTTATCAGATGATAGGTTTAAATAATTAATCAGCGGCGACTTCTGCCTCCGCCTTTCAGAATGAAAAATTAAAGCCCAATATTTTTACAATTTCGATTTGTAACCCGGTGGGGAATGACACCCTTGAGCGGCGTTGTTCGCTACGGCCGCTCCAAGGATGTTCGGCATGGCTGTTTCAAATTAAATTGACGGCTTGATGTTTTGGTTTATGCGGAAAAGGGTTTTAGGATTATACTTGTTCTTGATCAGGACCAACCGTTAATCGTGTTATCCTGGCAGTACAACAATTCGAATAAAATTTATACAAAGTAAATATATCTAAAAATCCGTAAAAAAATGAAAGGGCAAACCCTTAGAATGGATTTGCCCTTAAAGAGAAAATAAGAAATGCTAAAGAAAAAATTTTATTTGAGATTTTTTCCCGGCTTAAAAGTAACCGTATTTTTGCCCTTGATTTTAATCTTTTCACCTGTCTGTGGATTACGTCCCATTCGGGTCTTTCGATATACCTTCCTGAATGTTCCAAAACCGACTAAGGTTACCCTGCTGTTTCTTTTCTTCAGGCCTTTTGTAACTCCGTCTACAAATGATTCCAATGCCGCTTTTGCCGCAACCTTTGAGATACCTGCATCCTTAGCCATTTTTTCAACCAAATCTGCTTTTGTCATTTGTCTTCCCCCCTTATTCGTCTCGAATTAAAAAAAAGAACCCTTGTTTATTATGCTGTTAATCAAACGAAATCAAAAAGTCAATAGGTAAAAGCTTATTATGCAAGGGTTTGAGAAAATTTATCATTGAAAACCTGCTTCAAACAGACAATAATTAGGTAAGCAATGCTTCAGAACCATCTTCCGATTGGGAAATGCATGTATGCCGCGCTTTTTCATCGGCCCGCGCTATAGCGGCATCGGACGGGCTCGTCCTTGAACGTGATCCAAGAAGGAGCGCGGATCTACGGCGATGGCGTGAAGATCGCTGCCCGTGTGGAGGGTTTAGCAGAGGGGGGGCATCTGCATTTCGGGTAGTGCTTTCGAACAGATCGAGAACAATTTGGCGATAGAGAAAGAATACATCGGCGAGCATACCATAAAAAATATCGTCAAAGCGATCCGGGCATATAAGGTGTAAGTGGTTCCCGAAACACTTGATAAAGGTGTCGGCGAGAAAAGTGTTAAGCCAAAGCGCGGGCAGAGATTAGCTCTTGTAGCGGTGGTCACGTTCCTTGTGATTGCAGGCGGTGTGGTGATTTGGAAATCTTCTTAGCGAAAAGTTTCCCCTTCGGTAAAGGTTAATCAAGTGGCGGAAGAACTGGGAGTGAGGTGTGTTTTAGAGGGGAGCATCAGAAAAGCCGGAGACACGATACGAGTGACCCCTCAGTTGATCGATGCGCTTCATGGGCATCGCCTTTGGTCGAAACGGAATGGTATGACCGAAATTTAAACGACATATGCGCACGGTCTCTGCATTGTACACGGGGAAAACCATGAATGATTCAGGGGATTGTGCTGCAGCAAAAAAAATGCACTGAAAGCTGTACATCAATATACAATTTTCAGTGCATCCTGATATGATTTATTTAGGAAAAATACGAATAATAGAATGGATTATAGATCGCTTCTACATACCTCCAGAAGCTACGCTTAATTTTATACCCTCAGGATCTTTTTCTATATCTCCTCTAAGCTCTTTTCCAATCTCGATTAATTTTGCATACATATCAAAAGATTGGGTCATCATTTCTCTGTTATCTTCATGCAAATATTTTTCTGCGTTCTTTTTTTCTTCTTCCGCAACTTTTTCTATTTCGTAAATGATGTCTTTATACCACATTTTCGACATCGGTAATTTAATGCTGTAACTCTCCCCTCCCTCATTTAAGAAAAAGTTAATTTCAACATATGGGTAATTGCCACTATAACCGATCTTCATTTCTGCCACGACTGTCTCCCTTTCCAATGGTTTGATTAATGAAGTTGATAAGTTAATGCTCTTCCCGTTTTAAAAAATAAAAATCAAAGAATTAATTGTTACATTGCATGAGTATATAAAAAAAGTTCCATAAAACAATATATCTTGTATGTCAAGATAAAATAACACAATATATAGTAGATAATATTGGTTATGATTGAGAGACTTATCAAGATGAATTGCGAGCAGATGAAGGATTTTAAGTGGTAATGGAGGTAATGGGGCCGGATTTTGACGGGCGGTTGCCCAAATCACTTTTCGCCTGGGCAAAAACCCGTTGATCAGTGATGAGTGAACTTCGGAGATAAGAAATAGAAGATGAAATCTCAGGTCATTTTTGGGGCGTATAGGACAACTGGGTTTCGTTCACTGAGACTTCAAGAACCATTTTGTCTTCGGAACCGAAGTGTCTGCAAAGCGTTTCGAAAATTTCAGCGCCATGCTTGATAAAATAGCAATTCTTAAAAACGCTGGGGTCAACCATGCCCTCAGATGTCAGATGGGTGAGCAAGTCTTGAAGCGGTTTATAAAATTCTCCCACAAAAATTTGGGGCTTGTAGTAACCGATACCGAGTTTCTTCTTTACAAAGGTAATGGCATTTTCAAGGTTGGTCCCGACGCCGCCCTTGAAATAAATGTCTGCCTCGGTAGTTTCAGATAGAATTTCCTGTCTTTCCAGTAAATCATCTCTGCCCAAATGCGCTGCAAAATCGACGTGGGTATCAATGTCTACCCCTGGAATTTTCCAATATACGGCGCCACAGAGCAATCCGAGAGAAGCCGCGGTTTTGGATACAAACGACATGATACTTCCGGCGCTACCACCGGTAAGGATGCCGCAAATGCCCCCGTGGAAATCCTTGAATGACTTAATGCTATCGACGATCTCATCACGGGTGTCGGCATCTACAGGCCCTGCTGTGCCGTATATCGCGGCCAGCTTCCTTGAGCTGAAGGCTTCATGGAATGAAGGTATCACCGAAGACCTCATAAAGAACCGCTTGTATAGGACCAGGTCGCCCTGCAGAGGACTCTTCCAATAAATCGCCACCCCCATATCCTGAAGTGTATTCATAAAGACAAGGTGCTCTGACCTGAAAAAGTATTCCTCTTCAGGGGCCCTTCTGAACGTCAGATCGCTGAGGAGGCCAAGATCGGCAGCTACAATGAGATAAGATGCAAGGCGTCGGTTAGGGAAATCCTGGAGGATCAATGCTGTATTCGGTTTCAGCTCACGCAGCAGTTGATCGTACCTGTCATTCAGTTTGATGAATCTTTGCCCATCGGCTTCACTCACGGCCGCGATTGTTTTTTCGTTTACAGCCTGTTCCGCGTAAAGTTTCTCCAATAGAGGGGAGTTCAGGTCTATATAGAACTTTCTCTTTATTTTTTGTTGGGGGGAAGCCGGTTTGTAGACTTCGAAATGCGCCATCTCCTTGACAAAATCTTTTTCTCCGCCAACAAGCTCAAGATAGATGATTCCGTTGGTGTGCCTGCTTCCAACCCTGGCATCCGAGTGCTCCGGATCTATAATATAAATTTCGTTTTGCTGTGTAAAAAGGGTGGTATGGGATATGACTCCGCTTCCGGCAGGCACAATGACCTGGTCCACCTTTTGCTCCGGCTGGGCAAAATATAGATCTTCACGAGGGATCCTTTTTTGCACGGCTGCCTTCAGATATTCGGGTGTCAGGACATTTGGGTTGGGAAGATGCACAAAAGGCATAACCGGTACAGCCAGAATGCCTTCTTCAAGCACCTTGGTTCCCTTTGGAACAATGATGATGCGATTTGAAATCAAGTTGATGAGTTCCTGCGCAGTGTATTTGAGTTTAGAATTTCTCAAATAAATTTTGCACACCTTAAGGCCGGGTATTATCAAATTGTCAATCGTGAGGCCCGCAGTGTATTCGGGAATATAAAACCAGAACCTCGCTTCATATGAGATCTTGTCCCCTTTGAGTTCAAAGGGGCTTAGCTTTTTCTGGTTAATTCCAAGCCTGGCTTTTGTGCTATGTAAGTCCGTTGTCAGGCAGTCATGATTGCGCAAGAAGTACTGCATTTGCTCATCTTTAAGGTAGGTAGCAACGCGGGCAATGACCTCATTTTCGTCAGCATGAATGATATTTTCGATATGACAATCTGGGCTTTCATTTAGGGACATAATAGAACTCCAAGAAAATTTGCACAGGGCATATCACCCGGTTAAATTTGCATCTCCAGCAAACACGGCAATCGCTCAACTCAGGTGATAGCCAATTTTTATAACAATATAATATTACCACAAATTTCAACTTTTATCAATTTTTGCTGGAAGTCGGTATGAATGCCGTTTTGATGAGAGTGTATACGTTGCCGATTTTTCTCATCATAACGAAGGGGGGGTTAGGCTACGGTGCAATTCCGCTTTG
This sequence comes from Desulfobacterales bacterium, assembly GCA_041548585.1. GTDB lineage: Bacteria > Desulfobacterota > Desulfobacteria > Desulfobacterales > UBA11574 > UBA11574. The sequence continues at coordinate 10,265 of JBFESJ010000045.1, forward strand.
ATACGGCGGAGTTTGTTACGGGGGGCTTCATTATTTAAGGATCCTCTATTATCTCGGTTTCCTCAGTCGTTGGCATCCCATGCTTGACCATAATCTCCGATCCCAGCAGTATGGACACCCACCGCGTTTCTTCTCTACTGTCAAGGGCTATCTTGGCTGTCATGGTCAATGGAACGGACAGTAGCATCCCCACCGGTCCCAGAACCCATCCCCAGAAAAGAAGTGATAAAAAAACCACCAGTGTGGAAAGACCCAGACCACGGCCCATAAATCGCGGTTCGACGACACTGCCCACTATCAGATTAATGACAACATAACCGGATGCCACGATAACGGCTTTGACAAATCCAAGCTGGATAACGGCGAGCAATACAGCCGGTATGGCCGCGATAATCGAACCGATATTGGGCACATAGTTCAAAAAGAACGCCAGAATGGCCCAAAGCATAGCATAATCAACCCCGATGACGGCAAGCAAGATAAAAACCGTAATACCGGTGGCAAGGCTCACCCAGGTCTTAATGGCCATATATTGTTTAACAGTGTTAATGAACGTATCGAAATTTTTCAGAGCGTTTTTTTCATCTCCAAAGATTGTATGCAACTTGACCGGCAAACTTGAAGCTTCGATTAACATAAAAATTACGATCATCAGGATTAAAAGGCCATTGGTGAGGACCTTCCCCAGACTGTTCAATCCCCTGGCAACGAGCTTCATGGCCGCTCCCGTATCGAACAGATTCGTTACTGCCAGGCCTGCCGTGTCTATTTCGTGTGATTCAAGCCAGGTCGCCAAGCCAGAGATAAGTCGACGAAGCTTGGCTTCATATACCGGTAGATCACTTGAAAAATCTTTGATTGATGAACCGACCAGTCCTGAAATTAAAAAGCCGATCAATAAAACACCAAAAATTACGATAATCAGGGCCAGCCATATGGGAAGGCCTTTGCGGTGCAACCAGAATAACGGTGGGGCGCTGATGATCGCGATAAACGCTGCCAGCAGGAAAGGCGTCACAATGGTCGCAGCAGCACGCATACCTGCAATAACCACGACAAAGGCTGCAACGGTTAATAGAATTTGGGATGCTGTTGGTTTATGGGAACTATCAGTCATGAGGTTTGAGTCGTATTCTATTTTTAAAAGTACAACCTGTCAATGAAGAATCCCCGAAAAAAGCACAAGAGCATCGAAACCTCGGTAATTTAAGGATCAATTGTAATATATTGACATTTAGAGGAATTTAAATCATAAGAATAGGATGTCATGTAAAGTCCATATAGATACGGCAACGGCCTTCCGACATAAATCCTTTCCATGAAAAGATGCAAATTGAGGGAGCTAAAACGTTAATTTCTATTTTGGCAATACATAACTTGCTGACGATGAACATCCAAACAAAATCCATATTCGTTTTAATCCTTTTTGGGGTTGTTGATGCAGTGATTCCCATACCCATTATCGGCCTGGTTCTCATATACGTTATCGTCCAAAAGCCCCCATGGTTTCTGGATCTTGTGCAAGAAATTTACCGGCGGGGATAACGAAAACCTATAAAAGATGAGGAATAAATAAATCAAGGGTTGGGGCCGAAAGCCGATGATGTGCGTGGATTTGTCGTATTGAAATCCATAGTTATATTGTCAGTAGGGTGGATGAAATTGAAACACTGCGATGGCATCGTTAAAATCTAACCAGAGGCTCGGATCAGAGTGGCGCAAAATGAAACACAGCGTGAGAAAAGACGTTTAAAAATTTTGTTTTGGTGTTTTTCTCCCATTCTATTTCCGGTTTTCCTGCGACTGTATTGGATGCTTTTTCAATTTATTTACGGCACCTTATTCATTATTCTTTTCGGCAAGCAATTCGCAGATATGATTGCCGTAATTGCCTTGATCACGTCGATAGTGTTTGCCATCGTTACGTTTGCGTATATATATAGACAATATAAGAAACACATCATAGAGGCGTAAGTTACTTTCAACTCTAATCCAGAAAGACAAAATCGGAGTCACATGTCAGAGGTCAAGATAACAAGCGGCTATATTTCCGGTTCCATCGGCCGGGTGGTTGAACTTCATGGGACTTACTACCATACACATTGGGGATTCGGTCCCTTCTTTGAGTCAAAGGTGGCCGTCGAGATGGCAGAGTTTATCGGGAGATATGACCAGAATCGGGATGGATTCTGGACGGCTTCGCTCAAGGGTCACATTGAAGGATCCATTACCATGGACGGGATTCACGCCAAAGACGAGGGCGCGCATCTTCGGTGGTTCATCGTGTCCGATCGTTTGCGCGGAAAAGGTGCCGGCAACCGGCTTATCCAGACGGCTATCGACTTTTGTCGCAACAAAGACTATGGGCGTGTTTACCTCTGGACCTTTGAAGGACTTCATGCTGCAAGACACCTTTACGAGAAATATGGTTTCAAACTCGTCGAGGCGTACAAGGGAAAACAGTGGGGTAAAGCGGTTACAGAACAGCGATTCGAATTATTGCTAAAATAAAATCGTGTTTCGATTTTATGAAACTTCCACAGGTGAATCTGCGGAATCTTATCATCGAGTGGCTAACATTCCTATCCCCGTAACCCCGTTGAAACGGAATCTCCGTTACGCTATGACCCTGGCAGGCGAGATTTTCGCTTTGCTTCAACAAGCAGGAGAAACGTTACGGCAAAAAGGGAGATGGTAACAATATGGCAGAAATATTTATTACCAGAAAAGTTTTCAGGGAAGCCATAGACATATTAAAAAAAGATCAGCACACGATTGATATCAATAACACGGACAGAATACTACCCACCAGAGAACTGGTTAAAAGGGCCCATGGAAAGGCGGGTCTTGTCTGTTTGCTAAACGATAGAATAGATTCCAAAGTCATGGACGAACTTCCATCTCTCAAGGTGATCTCCAACATTGCCGTGGGGTATGACAATATCGATATTGCTGCTGCAACCCGGAGAGGCATCATGGTAACCAACACGCCGGGTGTACTGACGGAGACGACGGCCGATCTGGCCTTTGCGCTGCTGCTGGGGGCCGCCCGAAGGATACCCGAGGCAGATCAATACATAAGGGCAGGGAAATTTAAAAACTGGCAACTCATGCAGCCTCACATGGGGGTGGACATCTACGAAAAGACGCTGGGCATTGTCGGTATGGGCGCCATCGGCCAGGCTGTGGCCAAAAGATCAAGAAAAGGGTTTGACATGCGGGTCATTTATTTTAGTTCATCCAGAAAAGAACGGGCTGAGAAAAGATTTGGTGCCAAATTCGTCTCGTTCGATGAACTTCTCTCCAAGAGTGATTTTATCAGCATTCATGTTCCCCTTACCGAAAAGACAAGGCATATGTTCTCAAGCACAGAATTTAAGCGGATGAAAAACACCGCCATTCTTATCAACACCGCAAGGGGACCGGTGGTTGACGAAGCGGCCCTGGTTGCAGCGATAAAAGATGGACAAATCAGGGGTGCGGCGTTGGATGTGTTCGAAGAAGAGCCCACCGTTCATCCGGAGCTTATGAAACTGGAAGAAAACGTGGTGTTGGCACCCCATATAGGAAGTGCTTCCATTGAGACGAGGCTGCGCATGTCCATAATGGCCGCTGAAAACATGATCCAAGGCCTGAAAGGAAACAGACCGCCCAACCTGGTTAATAACACTGTAAAACCATAGCCAGTATCTATCCATAAATGGCTCTTTTTCACAATATCTGCCAAAAATCCTAAAATATTGGGTCATGCTGCGATGTAAAGGTTCATATCGCCTTTTAGGAAAATGTATGGCGATGAGTGAACTTCATCGGAATTCTTGGCCATCGGGAATAAAATCACGATTTGTATGTTGACACCCAATTTTATGGCTGCTAATTTCTAAAAATTGTTTACCACTTACGTTCTATTAAACTTAGACGGAGGTTATAAAATGAAGAGACTTTCAGTGATTTTGATCGGTATTTTTTGCATTTTAGGGCTGATGCTGACTGGAGCATCGGCCTCAGACACGGTAAAGGTGGGCATCGTTTTGCCGCTCACAGGCCCCCAGGCCAAATTCGGCGAGATTGAAAAAAAATCTTTTGATCTGGCGCTTGAAGAGATCAATGCTGCCGGAGGTATTAACGGGAAAAAACTCGAACTGGTCATGGAAGACGATACCGGTCGTCCGGATGTGGGTCGTTCCGTGGTTGAAAAGCTCATCACAAAGGACAAGGTGGTCATGATCGGCGGCGGATACAGCAGTTCCGTGACCTATGCTGTGGCCGCCGTCTGCCAGCAGAACAAGATGCCGTTTTTGGTCAATACCGGATCTGCAGACAAAATTACCACTTCCGGATGGGATTATATCTACCGGTTGAATCCGCCGGTGAGTCATTATGCCGATGCTGTTACAACCTTGCTGGCTGAAAAAATAAAGCCCAAAACCGTGGCCATTCTTCATGAAAATTCACTGTTTGGGAGCAAGGGTGCAAAATCCTTTGAGAAAATTTGTAAAAAAGCTGGCTATAAAGTGGTTTTAAAAGAAGGCTATGAGCATGGCGGCATCGATTATAAACCGGTGTTGATCCGGATCAAACAGCTCAATCCTGACATTGTCTATATGGTATCGTATATCATGGATGCGTCTTTGCTCATGAAACAGGCCAAGGAACTGAAATTGACACCCAAGATGTTTGTCGGCGGTGCAGCAGGCTTCACCCTGCCGGAATTCTTACAAAATGCAGGGGTTGCTTCCGAGGCTGTCATCTCCGCCACACTTTGGCATCAGGTTCTTCCGTTCCCCGGGGCCATGGATTATTACAATAAGTTTGTGGCAAAGTTTAACAAACCCACCGAGTATCACGGCGCCGAGGCCTACGCCGCCTGTTACGTGATTGCGGATGTGTTAAAGCGGGCCAAGTCTTTTAAGAACACGGATATTAAACAGGCCCTATCCGAAACCGATATGATGACCGTTTTCGGACCGGTGAAGTTTACCACCTGGGGAAAAATGAAGAACCAGAACAAGGCCGCCACCTATGTGGTCCAGTGGATCGATGGAAAACTGGAACTGGTCTGGCCTACCGAACATGCGACCAAAGCATTTGTATATCCTGTGGACTGGATGAAAACCTGGGGGTATTAATTCATTTCTTAGTTAGAAATGATTCAGTGCCCAAAGTATATTTATAGAATGGATACGCTCCATCGCAAATAAAGCCCGCTGCCGGTCTTTTTCGGGCAGCGGGCAATGCCCCACAAAAAGGAACTTCAAATGGATGTCTTCCTGCAAACCATTGTGGCGGGGATTCTAATCGGCGGCATTTACGGACTGATCGGAATCGGCATGACACTGATCATGGGGGTCATGGGCATTATCAACCTGGCCCACGGCCAGTTGATGATGGTGGCCATGTACATCACCTTTGTTCTTTCCCAGTTTTTACACATTGATCCGTATATTTCACTCCTTGTTGCCATGCCGGCCTTGTTTCTCCTGGGTGCTTTTTTACAAAAGTTTTTGCTTAATCCCCTAATGAAGATTGAATCGATCCTTCCGGAAAATCAGGTGTTGATGACCGTAGGCATCGGGATGGTTCTGGCGGAAATCGCCCGTTTTATTTTTTCATCCGATTATAAGACCGTTAAAACATCCTACAGTTCTTCGGCGTTCTTCCTCGGCAATATTTCTTTCAACGTGCCCATGGTCATCGCTTTTCTATTTGCCCTTGTATTTACCGCAGTACTTTTTTGGTTTCTTCTCAAAACAGATATCGGACGTTCCATTCGGGCCACGGCCCAGGATAAGGATGCAGCAACCCTCATGGGTGTCAACAGCAATCGGATCACCATCATCACCTTTGGTTTGGGTTCTTCCCTTGTTGCTGCAGCTGGAACTTTGTTGATCCCCATTTTCTATCTTTTTCCTGATATTGGGGGTCCGTTTACCCTGAAGGCTTTTGTCATTACAATTCTGGGAGGTATGGGAAGTACGGTAGGCGCCATTGTCGGGGGTGTGGTGCTGGGCATTGCAGAGTCCCTTGGTGCAACGTATATCGGCATGGGATATAAAGAGATGGTCGGTTTCATCATCTTTGTGCTTGTCCTGATTTTCTTGCCCGGTGGTTTGAAACGCTTGACCAAAGTATAGAGGAAAAAATGAAGAAGAATCATTTGTTCTTAATTATTTTAGGAATCCTTTTTTTAATTTTCCCGCTTGTCATCCGGTCGAGTTACTACCAGCATCTGGTTATCATTATCTTTATGTGGGTGGTCATCGGATCTTCGTGGAACCTTCTGGCAGGATACACCGGCCAGGTCTCTTTCGGGCATGCCATTTTTTTCGGTGTCGGCGCCTATACCGCCGGAATATTCGCCGTAAAACTTGGGATATCCGCCTGGTGGGGGATGGTCTTCGGTGGTTTTTTCTCCATGCTGGTCGGGCTGTTTGTCGGCTGGGTCTGTTTCAGATTGAGAGGCCCTTATTTTGCCCTGGCGACCCTTGCCGGCGGTGAAATTATCCGATTGATCGCCACCAACTGGGAAAGTCTGACCGAAGGGATGGTGGGCATTCTCATCATCCAGACATTTACAAGCAAACTTCCATATTATTACATCGCATTTGCTCTGGCCGTGGCGTGTGTTTATACCATACAACGGATTATGAAATCCAAATGGGGGTATTATTTTGTTTCCATCCGGGAGGATGAGGATGCAGCAACATCCATGGGGATCAACACTATCCTTTATAAAAATATATCGCTTCTGGTCAGTGCTTTTTTTACCGGTATGGCTGGGGCGTTTTATATGAACTACATGGCTTTTATTGACCCCGAGGTTGTATTTTCGCTCCATTTTATTTCCATTATGGCGATTCTGGTCGGCATCGTGGGCGGTGTTGCCACCATCTGGGGACCTACGGTGGGGGCCTTTGTGATGGTGGGGTTGCAGGAAACCTTTAGAAGTTCTTTTTTTGGTCTGGCTCCCAAGTGGATCAGCCAGGCACACGCCCTGGTTTTCGGGCTGTTGGTTATATTTGTGATCATGTTTCTGGCCAACGGTATTGTCGGGGATTGGGACAAAATCAGACGAAATGTTTTTAGAATCCGGCCGTCGAGTTCATCGTAATATGAGGAAAAATTATGGCACTCCTTGAATTAAAAAACCTTACCAAAGCGTTTGGCGGGCTCCTGGCGGTCAATGATGTCTCCTTTCACGTGGAAAAAGGAGAGATTGTCGGCCTCATCGGTCCCAACGGCAGCGGAAAGACCACGACATTTAACTGTATCAATCAATTTTTTCCCGTCACGTCCGGAGACATACTGTTTAAAGGAAAAAGCATCATCAGGTTGAAAACCCATCAAATTTGTCATCTGGGTATCGGACGGACGTTTCAGGTTGTCAAACCCCTGGCTCGAATGACGGTTTTGGAGAACGTAACCGCATCTGCCTTTTGCCGTGTCAACGCCATTAAAGATGCCCGGAAGGAAGCTTTAGAGGTTCTCGATTTTTGTAATCTTGAAGACCAGAAGGATAAACTGGCCAAGAGTCTGCCCATTGCCGGAAGAAAACGCCTTGAAATCGCCCGTGCACTGGCGACAAAACCGGAGCTTTTACTTCTGGACGAAACTGCCGCCGGTTTAAACCCGGGTGAACTTGATGAGGCCATCGGTTTGATTCAAAAAATCAGGGACAACGGTATCAGCATCCTGATTGTTGAACATATCATGAAAGTCATCATGACCATATCGGATCGAATTCACGCCATCAACTTCGGTCAGACCATTGCAGAGGGATCACCCCGAGAAGTCGCCAACAACCAAGCGGTGATCGAGGCCTATTTGGGAGAACAGCATGCTCAAGGTTAATGGAATCAACGTCTTTTATGGAGATCTTCAGGTCCTCTGGGATGTCACTTTTGAGGTCAAGGAAAAAGAAATCCTGGTGTTGGTGGGGGCCAATGGCGCCGGGAAAAGCACAACACTCAAGACCATCTCCTCATTGTTAACGCCGGCGTCCGGCACCATCGAATTCAATGGTATTCGACTGGACCACTTGCCTTCTAACAAGATCATCGAACAGGGGATTGTTCACGTTCCCGAAGGACGGCGTCTTTTCCCGGAGATGAGTGTCGAGGAAAACCTGATTATGGGTTCCCTTTACGGCGAATCCAAGAGCAAACGGAATGAAACCATGGAATATGCCTATTCCCTGTTTCCGAGACTTAAAGAAAGAAGAAAGCAAATGGCGGGTACCCTTTCCGGAGGCGAGCAGCAGATGCTGGCGGTGGGCCGTGGGTTGATGTCGTGTCCGAAGTTGATGATGTTCGACGAACCGTCTTTAGGTCTGGCGCCCATTCTGGTACAGGATATCTTCGATTTAATCAAAAAGATCAATAAGGAAGGCGTTACCATCCTTTTGGTGGAACAAAACGTTACCCAAACCTTGGCCATGTGCGATCGGGCCTATGTTCTGGAGAACGGTAGAAATGTTCTTGAGGGCACTGGAAAGGAACTGATGGCCAACGATCATGTCAGAGAGGTATATCTGGGGATATAAATCGCCGAACAATTTTTATTTACAATCCATTTTTGTCTTTTTAGGGGTTCATCAAAATTAGGGTTCAATCAATTGATTTTGAATCGCAAAACGTGAAAGCTCGGCATTGTTTCGCAGGTTGAGTTTCTTTAACAACCGTGAACGGTAGGTGTC
>JBFESJ010000046.1:0-18838 GCA_041548585.1 Desulfobacterales bacterium
CCTTAAAGCCTTCCTGCAGTTCACGAATTTTGGAGATGACGTTCCCCGGAATCTCAATGGCAATAAAAGTTCGTATGGTATCAGACATAAAAGAACCAGGTAATAGGTCGTGGGTTGTGGGTTAACAGGAGAGGATGCCCCGTGACCCAACACCTATTACCCATTACCTGCTCCCTATCTTGGTAATGTAAACTGCGGCACTCCGATCATAAATTTACCCTTTAAAATCCACCGTTTCAGCATTTCAGCAATTTCACGCGCTCTTACGATGCTGGACAACGGAGCCGTCGGTATGTCTTCACCTCTAAATTTTATATGGCCGCTTTTTAGTTCTGCATAGCTGACCTGGCCATAGCTTTTCGAGATGCCATTTGCATAATCATGTCCATAATCGACGATCTGGGTAAACAATTCCTCATCCGACACGGAAGTGTATTGAACAATCTCCTCGTTCAGTATGGGAATGGGAATGCCGAGTCCCAAGGCAAGAGAACATCCATATCCCTGGATACTTACACCCACCACCCATTTTGGGCTCATTTTTTTGAGATCTCCCATGACCCACAGCGTGCCGGCAGGTGAATTGGGAAAACCCTTCTTTGTTCTTTTTACCGATGGGTTGTGTTGCGTGCCGTACCAGGTAACATATCCTATTGCGCCTCCGAGGAAAATTCTGGTCCCCAAACCGATGGTCTTGTAATAGGGATCATTTAAAAGCGGGCTAAGTTGCCCGGCCGAGCAATAATTTGCATTGGCGGCTCTGGGTTTCAAGGCGCCCATGTAGGTATAGACGGTTTTATTTGTTAGATTTACACCACAATTATAATTTTGATACCCGTTTCGAGGATTACAGAGTGTGGCATTGGGAAGGGTGCGCAATGAAATTTCCTTTTCAACCTCTCTGTTCGGATAGCAATCAGTTCCGTAAGCCTCGGCCTTTAGGTGGACTTTCTTACCTGCGATCAGGTCTTGAATAACATGACCACCGCCATAGTTAAATTCACCGGGATAGACCTTATTCAGCGGATCATCCTCACAAGGCTCTGTTACGCCGATATAGCAATCTACTGCAGCAACGCCGGCATATGCAGGTACATTGTTCAACCAAACCTTTGATGCTTTTAGCCTCGGAACCGTGTGTCCGAAGTTTATAAATGCACCTGATGAACACATCGGGGCAAAAGTTCCGGTCGTCACAACGTCTACACGTCTTGCCGCCTCTACCGGCCCTTCTTTTTTAACAATATCGATGATCTCCTCGGCAGTAACAACAACGACCTCCCCGGACCGGATCTTCTCATTAATCTCCTGGTATGACTTATTAATTTTATGTTTTTTCATTGCCTGCTCTTTACTGCTTAACAATAAAATCGTGTAACGATTTTATGTAACTCCCGAAGGTTTACCTTCGGGATCTATTAAGCGAAAGGTTTATCCGCCTCTGGCGGGCTAAAATTCCTATCCCCGCAGCCCCGCAAACGGGATTTCCGCCAAGCTACAACAATCTACGGGGTATTTCGGAATTTTTACCACAACCCTCCGCTGGGGTACCGCCCTTTCGCTTTAAAAAGGTTCTTATACTTTATTTGAATTCATCCAGCGCTGCCCCGAGAATCGGGATCCTCCAGAGGCGGATAAATCCTCCAGAGGCGGATAAATCTCCACTGCGTTCCGACCCCGGTAGGCGGGATTTCCGCTTCGCTCCAACAAGCAGCGGGGAATTCAAATTTAAAAAATAAAGTTGATAAATCCCTGACGCGCATAAACCCGAATTAAAACGTGTCTGCCACCAGGGCGCGAAGACACAAAAGATATATTTTGTTATTTGTTCTTAGTGCCTTGGTGCCTTGGCGGCGAAAATGAATTATTTTGCCACAAAAAGCATAAATTTACTCATGATCGCCTAAAAACAGGCCGTCTAATATATAGATTTTATCGTTTTAATTTTGCCGGAAACATTGTTCTTTATCCAGGCTGCATCCCACCATTCAACAGGATTCACAAAGGTGTTATGAACAAGAATTCCAAAATGAAGGTGATCTCCGCCTGCAAGACCCGTACTCCCGGTACGGCCGATAATTTCCCCTTTAGATACTAACTGGCCCTGTTTTACATCAAAAGCGCTTAAATGTGAATACGTACTAAACAATCCAAAACCATGGTCTATGACCACTATTTTTCCGTAAATGCCGAGATATCCGGTAAAGGCAACCTTTCCACTGTTTGATGCCGGTACCGGCGAGTGTGCGACCGAGGCCAGATCAATGCCCAGGTGGACCTGTCGATCAATGATGCGATCTTTATATTTATATTTTCGATGATCGGCAAAGCTCGCTTTTCTTGCTGAATTGGGGAGCCTCAAGAATGCGCCGTTCCAATATAGCTTCTCGTCTGTTTCGCTAGCAATTTCTGTGAGTTGCCTTCTGTTAGATTCGCGAATTCCACGGTTCACCATTAGAAACTTATCCACCAGAGTCGTATTGGAATCCGGAGAAACATCGACATTAAATTCCGGTGTTTTCCAGTTCAGAAATCTGTCTGAAATGTTAATTAAAACCTTTTTATAGCTTCTTTTTTTAATATAATACGGGAACCTTCCTCTGGTGTTGTTGCCGGCAAAATCGGTTGCCTCAGCAAAAATATTGGTGTCCGGGCCCTGCTTATAATCAAGCGCAAAAAAGGCCATAAATAAATCTTTATCCTTAAAATATCCTGCATATCCAGGGAAAAAATTCTCCCCCACAGACACACCGCTTCTCAGGCAAGGTTCAGACAACTTATAAATGACAACTCCTGTACCCCCCTGACTGACATTATGGATCCTGCTGAGAATATCCAGATCAGGGGGTTTTGTATCTATGATTACATCCTTTTCCAAATACGTTGTGTTTCCGTGAAGCCAACTCCGCCAGGAAAAATCCTTTGCAACCATTCGCAAAATCGCCTTGCCGTCAGTGATTCCCAGGTTCTCTGGCTCAATGTTAATTTTAAAGGATGCCTGCTGGTCCCTCCCGCCGCTAATGATGCCGGCAGGGGGCAAATCCTTTTTTATCAAAACAGTCTCTTTGCCGTCTTTAATAAGTCCCATCCATACGTTCCGCACACCGCTTTGAGCATCAGATACAGTAACAGAAAGCGTATGAGTCTTGCCAATATACTGAGATGGGGACTCCAAAAGGATAGCGGGTTTTTTACCTTCGAGCTTTGTCACCACGATCCATGCAACAGGCAAAAGAACGATCACGATGATCAGAAGGATTAACCTTGACTTTAAAGTTTTTTTAGCAGTTTTCAATAGGTTAAAGGCAGCCTTTCTTTCTTATAAATTATTGATAATAACAGCAAAAAAGTTAGTAATCAAGGACTGTTTTTCCCTTTTTTCGTTTCTTGACTTTTAACCGTTTGCGCGATAAATATCATTGAATCGGTTTTTAAAATCAGAGATCGATAATTTTAGACAAAATCAACATATACTATTTATATTTCACGTTGTACAAATTTTTTCAGGGTGATCGATTCAATAAAAAGCGTTTAAGACCGATATAACTCTTGAGAAATCGGAGATATGAAACGTTTTTAAGGATTCAATAAACCATGGGCAATATCGTTAAAACAGGCAATATCTCAATCGGACAAGGATCTCAGCTGGTTTTGATCTCAGGACCGTGTGTTATTGAAAATTATGAAATGACGTTTAAAATAGCCTCATTTCTAAAAGAGTTAACCACAAAATTGGATATTCCCTTTATTTTTAAAGCTTCTTACGACAAAGCGAACCGAACATCCATTCATTCCTTCAGAGGACCAGGGTTAATGGACGGGCTTAAAATTTTAGATCGGATCAAATCAGAACTCGATCTTACCATCGTTTCAGATGTTCACAAAATAAGCGAAATTTCTGAAGCAGCCCGTGTTCTGGATATCATTCAGATCCCCGCTTTTTTGTGTAGGCAGACTGATTTTATTACAGAAGTTGCCAAAACCGGAAAGCCCTTAAACATTAAAAAAGGACAATTTCTCGCCCCATGGGATATAAAAAATATTCTTGAAAAGGTGACTTCTACCGGAAACCATCAGGTTCTGCTCACAGAGCGGGGAACAATGTTCGGATACAACAATCTGGTGGTCGATTTCCGGGGCATAAAAATCATGCAAGATACAGGCTGGCCGGTGATATTTGATGCAACACACAGCATCCAACTCCCCGGCGGGGCCGGCACAAGCTCCGGAGGACAACGTGATTTTGCACCAACACTCGCCAGTGCGGCAGTAGCTGCAGGGGCAGACGGCGTATTTATGGAAGTTCACCCTGACCCAGACAAAGCGTTGTGTGACGGACCGAATTCATTAAAGCTTGATACGTTATATGAACTGCTTTCCCGGCTTAAAGCGATCCGAAGGGCTTTGTTTGGCTGAGTCATATGCAGTACCCGATTTAGATGCAAAGTTAACTAAAGTTTAAGCGTCAAACTTACGATACATTTAATGAGGATTAAATAATTCTGACAGTTATAAATATTTTTCACCTTAACCCGTTGATGTTTTCCTCAAATGGTTTTAAACAAGCTAAAAGGCATAAAATTACTGATTCTTGATGTGGACGGTGTTCTTACTGACGGCGGTATAATTTATAACGATGACAGCACTGAGACCAAGGTCTTTAATGTTAAGGACGGTCTCGGCATAAGACTCCTCATGGAGGCTGGAATTCACCTGTGTATCGTAACCGGCAGACGCTCAAACGCGCTTTTGAGCCGCTGTAAGAATCTTGGTATCGACCATATTTACGACGGTGTTGGCAATAAGGTCGATGTACTTGACACACTATTGGATCGAACCGGTCTATCTGCTTCAGAAGTTGCCTTTATCGGCGATGATTTGCCTGATCTTTCGCTGATGAAGAAGATAGGGCTCTCAATCGCCGTCGCAGATGCGCATAATACGATTCTCGAAAATGCGGATATGGTAACATCAGCAAAAGGCGGTCATGGTGCGGTAAGAGAAGCCTGTGAAGCCATATTAAAAGGCAAAGGTCTCTGGGAGAACATACTGGAACGTTTTTTAGCATGAAGTTTTTAAAGAACACGCATCAGAAAAAGTTAAAATTCTTTCTGATTTCAATCATTTTTTTAACATTTGGCGTTATCCTGACAGTTTTTTTGCAATATCGCCATGTTTTAGAAAAAAACGATACCCTTGTTTCCATCGTTCAAAGTAAAGCAAATGTTTCGATAGGGAGCGCACATCAAACAGCCACCCAAAACGGCAGAAAGGAATGGAGTCTGGACGCTGCCTCTGCAGATTATATGGATAAAAAAAAACAGGCGATTTTTAAGGATCTGTCTGTAATATTTTTTCTTAAAGATAAAACCGAAGTTTATTTAACAGCCAACCGAGGCATTTTAAAAACAGATTCTAACGACATGGAAATACACGGTAATGTCGTGGTGAAAAATACAAGTTACAAATTAAGGTGTGAGAATCTGTATTACGCGCATAAAAAGAGAATCATTTTTTCAAAAGTTCCGGTTAACATTACAGGGGATTCATTTGAGCTTGCTGCGGATTCCATGTCATTAAATTTAAACACCAATAGGACATTGTTTGAAGGAAAAGTAAAAGGGGTCTTTAGTGGGGGTATTACACTTTAATCAATTTGATTTCAAGGCATTGCCCTATTGGACTGTATTTTTGTTGCTTGTTGCCGGGTTTACGATGCACCTGGCATATGCCGACGACAAAAAGCGGAATCCGGATACAAAAAGCGCTGATAAAAACAAGGCCATTTATATTACAGCAGACAGGCTGATCTCTGATAACAAAGCCGGTCATGCCGAATTTATTGGAAATGTAAAAGCAACCCAGGAAGAAACCGTTATCACAGCTGACAGACTCAAAATTTTCTATAAAAAAAATCTCGACAACAAGGGCCCTCTTTCTGTAAATGAAGAAGCGATTCATAAAATCGTTGCAAAAGGTAACGTCAAAATAAAATTTGATAACAGGGTTGCAGTTACTCAACAGGCCGTATACAATACAGATACTATGGAACTTATCTTGACAGGAGATAACTCAAAGATCACCAGTGAAAATGATTCTATTTCTGGGGAAAAAATAACATTTTACAGAAAAGACGGGCGAATTAATGTTGAAAGCGGGAGTGAAAAACGGGTGGAAGCCGTATTTTATTCGGGACAACAGGACAAAAAATAATTGGCAACATTGTCTCTTGAAAATCTGGTCAAAATATATAATGGAAGACAGGTTGTAAATTCCGTTAATATGAAAATTAAAAACAACAGTGTCGTGGGCCTTCTCGGCCCAAACGGCGCAGGAAAAACCACAACCTTTTATATGACCATTGGAATGATAAAGCCGGATGAAGGGCACGTATTTCTTGATGATGAAGATATAACGAGCTATCCTATGTATCTGAGGGCACGAAAGGGCATTGGCTATCTTCCCCAAGAGACTTCGGTATTCAAAAAACTGACTGTAAAACAAAATGTTATGGCGATTCTTGAAACACTTTCTATCTCTAAATCAATTCAGGAAGAACGGGCAGATATGCTTCTTGATGAACTTGGAATAAAACATCTGAACGACCAAAAGGCCAATCTACTTTCAGGTGGAGAAAGGCGGCGCCTCGAAATAACACGCGCGCTTGCCACAAATCCCTCATTTATTCTTCTGGATGAACCTTTTGCAGGTATTGATCCTTTGGCTGTTATAGATATCAAAAACATCATCGTGCATCTTAAAAATAGAGGTATAGGTGTCCTTATCTCCGATCATAATGTAAGAGAAACACTTGAAGTCTGTGACACAGCATATATATTAAATGATGGCAAGATCTTAGAGTCCGGCCCCCCGGAAAAGATTGTATCAAGCAAAACCGCTCGGCGGATATATTTAGGAGACGAGTTTAAATTATAAAATGGCTCTTGAACTACGACAACAACTGAAATTAACACAGCAACTGATAATGACCCCGCAGCTTCAGATGGCGATCAAGCTCTTGCAGCTGTCAAGGCTTGAGCTTCTGAATACGATTCGACAGGAACTCGTGGAAAATCCGACATTGGAGGAGGAAGTTCATGAAGTTCCTGATGAAGATCCCACTGCTGAGCAATCGGAGAGCCAACCCAGCGAATCGTCCCAGTCAAAAGAGGTCACGATAGAGGAAAATATCCGTGACGATATCGACTGGAACAACTACATCAATGAATACAATTCATCGGGCAGAACCCATTTCGAAGCCGAAAGAAGAGACACACCAAATTTCGAATCTTTTGTAGCACACAAGGAATCCCTGCGAGAACATCTTCTTTGGCAATTTCTTATGACATCTCCGACGGAAGAGGAAGAAAAAATCGGAAGCCTTATCGTCGGAAATCTAAATGAAGATGGTTACCTGGATGCATCTATTGAAGATCTCGTCACAATGAGCGGATCTGATCCTGAACGTATCGAAAAAATTTTATTTCTAATGCAAACATTTGATCCCATTGGTGTGTGCTCGAGAGATCTCGGGGAATGCCTCCTTATACAGGCAAGGCATTTTGATCTCGACGATACTATCGTGACCCAAATCATCGAGAACCATCTCAATCATCTTGAAAATAAAAATTATAGGGCAATAGCAAAATCCCTAAAAACAAGTATTGAAGATATTATTGCTGCTGTTCAAGTGATCAAAAGTTTAGAGCCAAGACCCGGCAGGCAATTCACTGAAGAAGAAGCCCAATACATTAATCCCGATGTTTTTGTCTATAAACTGGAAGATGAGTTTGTAATACTGGTCAATGATGACGGGATGCCAAAACTGCACGTTAACAATTTTTATAAAAATGCCTTCAAGGAAGACGGTAACTTTTCCGACGATGCAAAGGAATATATACAGGAAAAGATGCGATCCGCTACATGGTTAATCCGAAGTATTCATCAACGCCAGAAAACAATTTACAAGGTGATGGAAAGCATACTGAAGTTCCAGCGGAGTTTTTTTGAAAAAGGCATTGCATATTTGAAACCCATGGTATTGAGAGATGTTGCAGAAGACATCGGAATGCACGAATCGACAATAAGTAGAGTAACAACCAATAAATATGCCCATACGCCGCGTGGTATTTTTGAATTGAAATATTTTTTTAATAGCTCTATTCAGCGTGTCCAGGGCGAAGCCATCGCCTCTGCCAGCGTTCAGGACAAGATAAGACAGATCATTGAAAGTGAAAATCCCAAAAAACCATATAGCGATGATAAAATCTCGAAACTTCTAAAGGAGTCCAATATTTGTATCGCTCGCAGAACCGTCGCCAAATATCGTGAAATGATGAAAGTGTTACCATCGAACAAACGCAAAGAATTCTAGGGAGGTTTTAAGCATGCAAACATCTGTTACCTTTAAAAATCTTGATCCCTCTGAAAATTTAAAATCATATGTCGGAGACAAACTTGATCGTTTTGACAAATATTTATACAACCCCGCTGAGGCCAATGTTGTCCTATCAGTAGAAAAATTCCGCCATATGGCTGAAATCAACATCATCGGAGACAGGCTAAACATTTATGGTAAGGAAGTAACAGACGACATGTATTCTGCCATTGATATTGCCTTGGACAAGCTCGAAAAACAGATAATAAAGAACAAGCAGAAAATCCGGAAACATCGAAGCGGCGCAAAATCCAATACAAAAGAAAATATTGTTGAAGAAACGCCTTTTATGGAAGACGAGGCTACAAGACATATCATAGTAAAAAATATTGAATATAAACCAATGGATGTGGATGAAGCAATTATGCAAATGGGCCTCGTAAACGACAATTTTCTTGTTTTTACAGATGCCAGGACCAATCGGGTCAATGTTCTTTATCGGCGCAAAGACGGTAACTACGGTTTGATTCAACCCAGCAGCTAATACCTGAATTTAGTATGTCAATTCGCTTAACTTGCACCTTCGACCAACTCGACCCTTGGAAATTCAGGTGATGTATTATCGGTGAAAATGAAATGAAGATTCTTGATGTTTTGCCCAAAGAAGCAATTCTTGCTGATTTGAAAGCAGTTGACAAAAAAGGAGTCATAGAAGAACTCGTCATTCCCGTAGCCAATATTTCCGGCTTAAACCATGGGGACCTCGTAAAGGTGCTAATGGAACGGGAACGACTCGGTAGCACCGGAATTGGCGAGGGCATCGGAATCCCACATGGCAAAGTGAAGGACCTTGAATCACTGATTCTCGGTTTCGGTCTGAGCCGAAAAGGGGTCGACTTTGATTCTATGGACGGGCTCCCCGCCCATATCTTCTTCCTTTTAATAACTCCGGAAAATTCAACGGGCCTACATTTGAAACTTCTCGCTCGAATTTCGAGAATTTTAAAAAACGATCCTTTCAAAGAAAAACTGTTACGTTCAGCAAACAGGGATGAAATCTATTCAATTATTAGAGAAGAGGAGGAAGAAGAATTTTAAACCCCACCGTTGATTGAAAGTGAAAAAGTTAAATATAATCATTATTACGGGGCTTTCTGGATCGGGGAAGAGCACTGCAATTGCAGCATTGGAAGATGCGGGTTTCTATTGCGTCGACAACATGCCGGTCGCACTTCTCCCCAAATTTGTGGAACTGCCGATTGAAAGAGACTCGAAAATCGCAGGACTGGCATTCGTCATGGATCTGCGAGAAAAAGGCTTTCTTTCGATGTACCCATCAATCTTTGAGTCTTTAAAGCAAAAAGGCTATCAATTTAAAATCCTTTTTCTCGAGGCTGACGAAGACATTCTGTTAAAGCGTTACAGTCAGACACGGAGACACCATCCCCTGTCTCGGGACAAAAGTCTTTTAGAAGGAATCCGTACAGAGCAGGAACAGTTAAAAAACCTTAAAACCGCCGCCAATAGAATTATTAATACTTCCCATTACAATGTCCACGAACTGAAGTCTGTAATCCGGAATATCGCTCAACAGAGTAAAATTTTCGCTCCGATGAGTATAAATATACTGTCGTTCGGTTTCAAATATGGTGTCCCCCACGATGCCAGTCTCATCATGGATGTTCGTTTTCTTTTAAATCCACATTTTGTTCCTGAACTTGAAGCACTGGACGGAAAAGCCGAAAAAGTTAAAAACTTTGTATTAAACAACGATAAAACACGCATATTCTTAAAAAAATATTTGGATCTACTTGACTATTTAATTCCATTGTATGAAAAGGAGGGCAAAGCATATTTGACCATTGCAGTTGGTTGTACCGGAGGCAAACATCGTTCGGTTGCCATTGCCGAAGCCATATTAAAACATATAATAAAACCAGGAAGAAAGATTTTCATCACGCATCGTGATATTGATCTGTAAAAGGAGTATTATGATAGGTATCGTTATTGTAACACACAGCCAGCTTGGAGATGCACTTATTGATGCTGCTGAATTCATTCTCGGGACTCGGCCCGATCCCATAGTATCCGTTTCCATAAATTTGAAAGAAAACGCAGATAAACTGCGCAAAAAAATTTCTGAAGGAATCAAAAAGGTTGACCACAATAAAGGGGTCCTTATCCTCACAGATATGTTTGGCGGAACGCCTTCTAACTTAAGCTATTCCTTTCTTGAAGAAGGACGCGTGGAGGTTATATCCGGCGTTAATCTTCCCATTCTGATCAAAGCTGCAGATATTCAAAAAAAAGAGATGGATCTTGGCGAGGTTGCCGAACATCTTGAAGCTTTCGGGAAAAAGAGTATTTCACTTGCAAGTGGAATTTTAAAAGGAAATAAGCGAAAATAGACAGTAAACTTGAAGGAGACACTATGAGCGTAAAAGTAGGCATCAACGGTTTCGGTAGAATAGGACGTCTTGTTTTCAGAGCCTTAATCGATCATGCTGAACTTGAGGTTGTGGCCATTAATGATCTCATGAATTCAGCCACAATGGCTCATCTTCTTGCTTTCGATTCTGTTCACGGCAGGCTGGGAATCGAAGTGATCGCAAAAGAGGGCTCAATAGAAGTTGGCGGGAAATCGGTTGCTGTTACCTCTATAAAAGATCCCGCCACCCTTGCCTGGAAAGACTTCAACGTGGACATTGTTGCGGAATGTACAGGTCTTTTCAGAGACCATGAAAACGCATCAAAACATCTTACCGCCGGTGCACGGAAAGTAATCATATCGGCACCTGCGGAGAAACCAGACATTACCATTGTTATGGGTGTCAACTCAAATCAATATGATCCCAGAAATCACAATATTATCTCAAATGCCTCTTGTACAACAAACTGTCTTGCACCGATGGCAAAGGTACTATTGGAAAACTTCGGGATTAGAAGCGGTCTGATGACCACCATACATTCTTATACGGGTGACCAGCGCCTGCTTGACTTCCCCCACAAGGATCTTCGGAGGGCCAGAGCGGCTGCGATGTCCATGATTCCGACGACCACAGGCGCAGCGAAGGCCGTGGCTCTGGTGCTGCCCGAACTCTCCGGAAAGCTTAACGGCCTTGCCATTCGCGTACCCACACCAAATGTATCCATTGTCGACTTTGTCGCATATCTGGAAAAAACAGGTGTTACTGTTCCTGATGTAAACTCGGCTTTAAAAGAGGCTTCGGAAAAATCACTTGCCGGTATCCTTGGATATAGTGAGCTTCCATTGGTATCCACCGATTATAATGGATCAACTCTATCCTCGATTGTCGATGGACAGACAACGTATGTTGTTGGCAACATGGTCAAAGTCTTGTCCTGGTATGATAATGAAACCGGATATTCGAACAGGATGGTCGATCTGGCGGCCATGATTGCAGCACAATTATGAAACCTTTGCAAAACACCCTTTTTGCCCGATTTCTGTGTTAGGCTCAAATTTTAATCCTCGGAATACTCCATGTATGTCTGCGGTTAAAATCCTCGCCTTCCTTGAACTCGAACAAAAATATCTGTTTTTCAAAGGTCTCAATTATAAATCGAAGATTTTCGATTGCAAATAAATGAAGAGGCGAGAAGTTTTTTTATTAACACTTATACATCAGCCTCCGGCTCAGAGGATTTAGGCCTCGGAGAGCGGAATGGATAATCTTTTTTAAAAAGCGTGTACTGTTTGAGTAATTTAGGGATCGTTAGAAAGAACAGGCGCATACTGAAACATTTCGATAGCAAGAACGTGCTTGTTCTAAGTCGAACCCATTGTTATTGTTCTGAATTTTGTTCTTTCTTTACGATCCTTTAATTACGAGTTTATACGGTTTGAAAAAAAGCATTATCCATGTAGCGACTTAACAAATAAAGGCATTACGACCCCAGAATTAAATAAAGTATCACCACAATGGAGATAAGTACATGGACGATCGCAGGCCACTGATTGCCGGAAACTGGAAGATGTTTAAAACCTGTTCTGAAGCCGTCGAAACAGCAAAACATCTTGTAAAGCTCGTATCGCCATCCACCGGTGTCGATGTAATGATTGCGCCGCCGTTTATCGCTCTGGCACAGGTTTCAGATGTGGTGAGGGGAACGTGTATTTCGCTGGGAGCACAGAATCTCTTTTGGGAGCCTGAAGGCGCATATACCGGTGAGATATCATCATCCATGCTTGTTTCGGCCGGGTGCCAATATGTGATTATCGGACATTCCGAACGACGTCAATATTTCAATGAAACCGACGAATCCGTTAACAAGAAAATAAAATCATCTCTCAATAACGGTTTAATACCGGTGATGTGTGTGGGAGAGTCAGAAAAAGAACGTGAATTAAAAGAAACCTTTTCTGTTCTTGACAAACAGGTAAAAAATGGGTTAGAGGGCTTCTTCCCTGATGATTTGAAAACCTTGGTCATCGCATATGAGCCGATTTGGGCCATCGGGACCGGTAAAACAGCAACCACTGAACAGGCTCAGGAAGTTCATGAATTTTTACGCACGATGCTTGAAAAAAATTTCGGGAATAGGCTTGCCAAATCTATGAGAATCCTATATGGAGGTAGCGTTAAACCGGACAATATCGTAGAACTGATGTCAATGGCGGATGTTGATGGCGCGCTGGTAGGCGGTGCAAGCCTTGATCCGGAAACATTTAGCAAAATCGTTCAATTTCAGAATCGGACTTAATAAAAAAATATGTCAACATTTTTAATCATAATACATGTTGTTGTTTGCATTGCCCTCATTATGATCATTCTGCTTCAGACCGGTAAAGGGGCTGATATGGGTGCTGCTTTTGGAGGGGGGGCCAGCCAGACGCTTTTCGGCAGTACCGGATCTTCAACGTTTTTGGGAAAATTAACAACGGTGGCAGCCATCGTTTTTATGATAACTTCACTTGGGCTTGCTTATCTCTCCGGCCACAGAACGGATAATTCCATTATGATGGATAAAAAGGCACCCATAGAGCAACAGGCTGCACCGGCAGCACCGGAAAAAACCCCTCAACCGAATCCGGAAACTCCACAGCCTGCAAAACCAGCTCAGGCAGAATAACATCGTAAAATCGTGTGGATGACGTCGTAAAACGCCTCAAATCAATTGTTTTATGAGATCATCCCTTTGCATGTGCCGAAGTGGTGGAATTTGGTAGACACGCTATCTTGAGGGGGTAGTGGGGAGACCCGTGCCGGTTCAAGTCCGGCCTTCGGCACCATTACATATATTTAGCCGTAATCTCAATGGGTTGCGGCTTTGCTGTTTCTGCAGGGTGCAGATGGGTGCGCCGGGTCCAAAAGGTTGACATGACGGTTTTCTTCGGTCCTGATCCAGGAACCGTAAATATCACATGTGATGTTTATGGAGCTGTGGCCGACCTGTTGACTGACATAATACGGTGACACGCCTTCGCTGAGTAAATGGGTACAAAAGGTATGCCGGAACCCGTGAAACTTGATATATCTCAGTTTGGCCTTTTTCAAGATACGCTTATAAACGCGCCGGATGTAATTTTGCTCAATCGCTTCGTCAAACCGATTAAATACAAGCTCCGGAACTTCGCCGGATCCTATCTTTAACGCTTTCCTTTTTTGCATTGTCAGATAGGCTCTTAATGTCTCGGCCAGTTGATTTGACATGTCCGTTTTCCCGTTATGGGATATGAACACCCACTAGGGCTTTCCCTTTCCTTTAACCTTTTGTCTGACTTTTACTCCCATAATAAGCCCCTGGCTTTCTCCCTGTGATTTAGCCCAGGAAGCCGGCCAGGGAAGCCGGTTTTCGCTTCGTCAAGCTATCCTGGGCTTTGTTTAAAAACAAAAACGCCTGAAGGTTTCCCACGGTCCACATTAATAAACCGCCCACAACGTCACCGCTGCAGGTTCCTTCAAGCGCTATGTTTGATATTTGGTTTTTCATTTTACTGTGGTTTTGGTTTGACAATAGCATTGCATGGTATTACCAATATTTACCAAATACTACCAGGTCAAGAAAAAAATTGACAGAATCTTTTGAAACTCATATTAGGAGGTATGTGGAAAATGATTTCAATCAAAGTTGATCCAAGAATGAAAAAAGCCCTTGAAAAACTCGCAGGACAGGAATTTTCGAGCGTTTCTGGAATCCTCAAAAAAGCCGCCGAAAAGTATCTGCTCGAACACGACATAGACTGGCGTAAAGAAGAAACTGAAGAATCAAAACAATAACCTCTAACCGAGGGGTTGCTGTGGACTGATTTTTAAGACCCCATTTCTCATAGAGGTGGGGTTTGGTTTTTGATGAACGTTCATTAAATAATCAGTTTATGAACAAGACATAGCCGAAAAAACTCAATCGCTAAAATATGATGGAGGTGTTATGAAACCATGTCATCTTATTTGCTTATCCTTGGTTTTATCAACACTTATGGGTTGTGTTACAATCTCTCCTCGGCACCCCGAGTTTACCTCTAAAAATGTATTTGATTTAAGACCTGGAATGACCCAAAAAGAAATTGAGGCTAGATTTGGTTCGCCTGATAGGACTTCAGTAATGACTATGGGAACGAAAACCCCAGATCCTTGGCCAAGCCTCATATATTATTACGATATGAGAAAAAGTCGGACAGGGAAATTTAAACATATTGTCTATACCAATACATTTTATTTTGTTATGGATGTTCAACCACCTCTTTTACGTTCTTGGGAATTGGAATTAATTTACCCTGAGAAAAAACAATTGAATTACAATTCTAAGCATAAAACAAGCCACTAGGAGGCCCGTTTTCCGACAATTATCAAAAATAGGATTTATTCCACCTTACACCAAAAGAATCTGATATCTATATATAGTCAAAGGTTCTTTTAGGTTACAGATGTAATCCTGGGCATTAGATCATTTCCATAAGAGGAGAAAGCGATGATATCATTTGAGTTAGATGAGAATGCAGGGGTGCTTACTGTGCGACCAGAGGGGAAATTAGAGACTCGGGACTTTCAGACCTTATCAGGAGCCGTTGATACTTTCATTGAAGAAAAGAGAGGACTGAACGGGGTTATCATTGTGACCGAGAGGTTCCCAGGGTGGGAGGATCTTGATGGGATGATTGAGCATATGAGATTTGTGCGTAACCACCATCGTAAAATCGCCAAAGTGGCCATAGTGACCGATTCCAAAATTGCTGATGTGGCCGAATCACTTGGAAAGTACTTTATTAAAGCCACTATTAAACATTTCTCCTTTAACGATCTTGAATCAGCCAAGAGTTGGATGTCGCAGGCCCCATAAATATCAGGGCTTCCAAATTATTGTAATATCGTATTTGAATAAGGACAAATCCTTTACCGGGGGTTTGCCTATTTCGTTTTTACGATATATTTAATCAGCACGAACTAACTTCTGGTTGTTGTTTTGGCACCCATTAAAAGGCCCCTGTCAAGAGAAAACACTTCTCTCCTTGTTGTCGGAATCACCCCATATACCACCGCCACAATGTGATATACAACCATTTAAAATAACTAATAATGCTATGTAATTAACGTAATAATATTTATGTAATTCACCCCACAATTACATAATTTTTTGATTAAATAGTACTGCTGTATTTATCCCACATTTGATGCCAATGCCCGATATATAAGGTTTTACAAATAAGCAATTGAATTTGCATAATTTTTGCATGCAAAATATGAATGGATAAGTGTGTTCAAAGTAAAAAAAGAACAAATCGCGAGCATTCGGTGATGGAAAGCTGAAGGTTGAAGGGATATTTTTATGATTAAATTGGGGACGACTTCTGAAGAAATGAGAGCAATGTCAGTTGACGACATTTTTTTATCACGTCTGAAACTTCTTATTATCATGGCCAAGGCTTATTTAAAAAATTATCCCATTGGAAGCTATCGTAAATCTGCCGTCATCGAAAACGCCCATCACGTTTTTTATCATTCCCTCCAATTGGCCAACTCAGAAATTCAGTCGGGTATTACCTCCAAAGTTGAGACAGAGGAGGAGCAAGAATTTCATCAGAGAGTTCAGCTTCTTGCAGTAATGGCGAAAGCAATGGCTGAAGACCGCCTGACAGGGAATTTCAGAAAAAATGCCCTTCAAGACAATTTAGATAGAATCTGTGAGATATTGATATTCAGCTTCCACATTAAAGATGTGAGGTTTCTTAAAGTAGCTTGAGCAATATACTGTAATATTTTTTAAAAAAGAAAGTTGTAACCAAATAATCACAAATCAAACCTCTCGATTTTTTCCGGTTTTACCACAAGCAAGATTTTGGAATTCCTCTTCTACTCCGGTTGCCTATCCCGCGAGGTTAGTATTATGAAAAACTTTTCGTAAATTACGCAAAGTATTTCTTATAATTTCAAGTTTTTTGATATAGATCAACACAACCAAAAAGACCTTTCAGTTGATATAACCGACTAATTTAATTAGAATATAAGTTTGTTTGTGGCATAATAGATTGATTTTGCATGATTTTTGCATTAATACATAAATATCTTAAAATTAATTCTCTATATCAAATTAAAAGTTTCATGAGGATAGCTTAAAAATGTTTGAGTTAGTAAGCATAGGAAATCAAATCGCAAGTAACTTTGACGATTGCAGATCTGAAGCAAAAACCATTTTGGATGAGTACTATAGTGTACAGTTCTTTTTGAATGGAAGAGTGCCATCCTATCTGTTCAAATTACGAAATAATTTCTCAAGTAAGCCATATATACTTGTTAAACAGGACTCCTCTGTATTTAAGGAGCTGAATGTTGGTGATATACTGGATATGGAATACAATCAGGCTGAATCATTAGGTGACGGCATAACTTTTAAAACTCTAATAACTTCAAAAATTCCACATGATCGTTATACAGGGCATTTTATTGTCGAATTATCTATCATCAATAATTAAGAAGAGAAATAAGATTAAACTAACCTGTTCCTATGGTTAATAATTTAGAGAAAAATTCCTTAAGAGAAATCAGAGAATCTCTCATGATCAGCAAGGGCGAACTTTCCAGAAAGGCTGGGATATCTCCTATTACAATCAGACGGATTGAGAATGGTAAGTCATGCAGACTGGAAACTAAAAGAAAAATCCTTTTAGCGTTAGGTTTAAAATTATCAGATAAGGATAAAGTTTTTCATTAAGTTAAAGAGTTATACCAAATTGTCACATTAAAAATATGCCCACTCACATAAAACAGAAAAATTGCCCTTGTAGTAAGGGTGAATATTGTACCAACGGCCTTAAATGCACCGAGCGAAACTGTTTCTTGTTTAAGGGTTCAACATTTGTTACCAGATCACGGGCAGTTTCGATTGAAAGCCTTAATCCACTCAGATCGATTCTGGCCTCCGACTACAGACAAAGCCAGTCACTTTATTCATTTAAACATTAGAGGTTTGGACGACTCCACACTCAATAAGAGTGATGATTCAACCGAATTGAATTATGCCTTGAAACAAAAGTAGCTTTTGAGGCAGAAAGGGCGGGTTCAGGGATGTTCCTGCCCTTTCATTCTCCATCCTTTGAATATACTATTAAAACGTAAATATCAGAGCTTCAGAATTTTTGATATCGTTTTTATAAGGGGCAAATTCATTTCACGAATCTTGCCCTCTTCATTTTTGTGATATATGTAAGTTTCTGGAATCGGCTTCAGCTTGTGTGTTTGGCAAGATAACGCAACTTTGATTTTGGTTGGGAATCTTCAATTTGTAAGTATTTGCGACTTAGACACGACATCGCTCATTTTTGAATATAGTTCCGCACCACCACTAAAGATCATTAACATCCATTCTCACCATATTTCATTCAATTTAAAATTCACCTTTTGAGATAAAACATATATCGCTTGATTAAAATGTTACATTTTAGTAGTGTTGATGGCTGTTTAATAACAGAGGAGAAAATAAATGGCCGTAATCACGATCACCAGAGAAATGGCTACAGGCGGCAGGAAACTGGGACAGTTACTTGCAAGGAGACTCGACTACCAGTACGTTGACAAATCTCTTTTTCAAAATATTGCCGAAGATCTGAATGTCTCGGAAAGAACATTGGAATCTTTTGAAGAGAGAAGAAGGTATCACATGTCCAACACTTTCGCCAGGTCTTTCAGCAAATCCTATATAGAGCGAATTGTGGGATATGATAAAAGCGTAGTATATGAGGAAGAATATAAGAAAAGCCTGGAAACCCTTCTCTTGGAAACAGCCCGAGAAGACAATGTTGTCATTATTGGACGAGCAGCATACTTTTTCCTAAAAGACATGCAAAATTGCTATCATATTCGTTTGGTTGCACCAATGGATTGGCGAAAAAAATATGCTTTGGAAAACTATAAAATAAGCCCGGATCACGTCCAGGAGTTTATCGAAAAAAGAGATGAAAATCTGCAATGGTTCCGCAGATCAATTTGCGGGATGAGATTTGAC
>JBFESJ010000047.1:0-18663 GCA_041548585.1 Desulfobacterales bacterium
ATTGGAAAAAATAGAGTTTTACGAGCCTGTCATTTCTGTGGCCGTAGAGCCTAAAACCCATGCTGACCAGGAAAAACTCGACCATGTACTCGAAAAATTTATGGCTGAAGATCCGACGCTTAAACTTCAAAAAGATGAAGATACCGGACAGACAATTTTATCCGGTATGGGAGAACTTCACCTCGAGGTTATCATCAGTCGAATGCAGCGTGAATTCAAGACCAACGTAAATGTGGGAAAACCACAGGTGGTATTTAGGGAAACCATTGAAAAAGAAGGGCATGCATCTGCTGTATTTGACAAGGAAGTGGCAGGACAACGACATTTTGCCGAAGTCGTGTTAAAACTGGTACCCCTGGAACGGGGTGTTGAGAACAGGTTCAGGTCTGAAATTACTGAGGAAACAATACCGGATAGTTTCATTCCTGCTATCAAAAAAGGCGTGATGGAATCTCTGGAAAGCGGGTCACTGATGGGGTATCCTGTTGTGGATGTTGAGGCCGTCCTAACCGGAGGGGTATATAAAGAATCTCTGAGCACTGAACTGGCTTACACCGTCAGTGCATCTATGGCTTGCAAAACTGCGCTGATGAAAGGTAAACCGTTTCTCCTTGATCCAATTATGAATGTGGAAGTTTTTGTCCCAGAGGCTTTTACGGGAGACGTAATAGGAGACCTTAATGCCCGAAATGGGAAAATTGAATCTATTGAACACAAAATGGGAGTACAGGTAATAAAAGTTGTCGTTCCATTGGCACGCATGTTCGGATACTCAACATCATTGCGATCCGCAACTCAGGGTAGGGGAACATTTACCATGCAATTTTCTCATTTTGACCGTTGCTGACCCGCATCTGAAAATTTCACATCCTAATTATCTTGTGCTTTATTTCGTTCCTCCTTTTTTAATTTGATCAATTTCGTTCCGATTTCTTTTAATAATTTTTCAATTTTGGCTTTTTTATCTAAGTCGCTTGTTCTGTCCAGGGCCTTTTTTAAATGGAAGTCAGCATTTTTAAAATTCGATATTTTTACGTAATAGATCCCTAGATAATAGTGATAATCATCCATCTTCCCAAGCTTCCAATAGGTTTCACTCAGTGAACGAAATGCAAGGGGATAATTTTGATATTTTGCGATAAGTTCTTCGAACGTAGCGACAGCATCCATAAGGTGGCCAAGTTCTACCTGGGTACGCCCCAGATAAAAAAGTATCTCAGGATCATCGTAATTAATGCTGGCAGCCCCATCTAGAATGGTGAATGCTTCTTGATACTTTCCCTCGAGAAAATAGAGATGGCCAAGATCTTTTAAAATATAAGGGTCAAAAGCCCTTTTCGCCAATGCGGCCTTGAGGTGTTCTGCAGCATCTTTGCGGTCGCCCTTCCTTGCCAGTATCAGGCCGTATCCATAATGCCCCATGGGGTTATCGGGATGGTTATCTACCTCTGATTTAAATTTTTTTAACGCGACACTCTCATTCCCGTATATGGCAAGGAGTCGTGTATGCGCCCTTTCAAAATGATAGGCGTCGATGTTGTCTACGGTTTTATTGTGTTTCTCAAGCCAGGTATCGATATACGCCATCCGTTCTTCCGAAGCCGGATGGGTCGTCAGATAAGTTGGAATCTGGCGTGAATCGAACCATCGTTTGCTTCGGATTTTTTTCAGGGTGGATAACAGTCCTTTTCCGTCATACCCTGCTTCCCTTAACACGTTGAGTCCGATCTGATCCGCTTGCCGTTCATCTTCGCGGCTATATGCAAGAGCAAAAGATTGACCGGCAGCGAGAGATCCAATCGTGATTGCATTGGCAGCTGCTGAGGCTCCGCCGGTTCCAAGAAATATGCCGGCGACAATCCCGGCAAGTGTGGCAATACTTATTTTTTCGGCCCTTTCTATTTTCTGAGAAATATGGCGGCACATCACATGTGAAATTTCATGGGATAGTATACACGCCAGCTCTTCCTCATCATCCATGGCTTCAAGCAATCCACTGTTTATAAAAATATGGCCTGCCGGGCTTGCAAAAGCATTATAAGTATCTTCTTTTATGACATAAAAATGATAAGAAAAAGGCTGGGGAGGAAGAACCGAGACTATTTTTTTGCCGACCTCGTTGATATAATTAACAATAAGAGGGTCTTTGATAAGTTCGTATTGCGTTAAAACGAGTTTCATAAATTCACGGGACAGCTCTTCTTCCTCTTGTATCGTAATCCCTAAAGCGCCTTTAGGGGAGACAATGCCGCACATAAGAAAGAAAACAGTGCATAGCAACATATATTTTTTAATAATTTTCATAAATACCTCAACAAAAGGGCGTGTTGGTTTTCGGTGATAAATACATAAGAAACCGAAACCATATTGTTTTGCTGCCCCCTCTATTATTTAATATTCAATTGGTTAATAGTCAAATCATATCCTTATATACTTTTCAAACATCATGTTTTATGGTAACGTTCATCACCATGACACGGATCATATGCATAGCCAATCAGAAGGGGGGGGTGGGAAAAACAACCACTGCGGTGAACCTGTCGGCCGCCATGGCAGTATCAGAAAAAAGAATCCTCCTTGTGGATTGTGACCCTCAGGGAAATGCAACAACCGGTTTGGGAATAGACAAAAACCATATTAACAAGTCCTTATACCACGGTATGATTGGGAGCGTTGATGCCAAGAATCTTATTTTGGATAGCGACATAGATACCTTGAAAATTATTCCTTCACGGGTGGAACTGATCGGTTTTGAAGTGGAAATGATGTCAAGACCCGAGCGTGAAATGTCCCTAAAAAAACTTTTATCCCAAATTAAAAATTCATTCGAATACATCATAATCGACTGCCCCCCTTCTTTAAGCCTTTTAACAGTAAATGCACTGACAGCAGCCGATTTTATGCTTATTCCCCTTCAGTGTGAATTTTATGCATTGGAAGGCCTTGGTCAGCTTCTACAAACCATGAAGCGTATCAAGCACAATCTAAATCCAAAGCTTAAAATTGTCGGTATACTGCTTACCATGTTTGATAAAAGAACAAACCTGTCTCATCAAGTGGCTGAAGATGCCGAGAGATATTTCAAGCATCTGGTATTTAAGACCATGATTCCCCGAAACGTCAGATTGGGCGAAGCGCCAAGCTTCGGAAAACCCATATTGTTGTATGATGCAACCTCAAAAGGAGCACAAAGTTATTTTGATCTGGCTAAAGAGATAATGAACAATAAATCCTCATAAACAGCATGTTCAAGAAGAGGCCATATATTCAAATTTTCAATAATGATGAATTTATTAAAAAGAACCTCCAAGTTTTATCGTTCAATATATTTATTCGTGAAATTAACGCTATTAAAATGAAAAATGAAATGAAATGAAAAGAAAAGAAGCCGAATCAGGTCCAAAAAAAACCAAAAAATTGGCCTTGGGAAGAGGCCTTGATGCCTTATTGCCCGATATCGAACCCATGGAAGATACGTCAAAGGAATTTTTTACGTGTGATATCGAGCGGATTCGACCAAATCGTTACCAGCCGCGTTTGCGATTTTCCGACGATGAACTGGAGGATATGGCCCGTTCAATCCAGCAACAGGGAATAATACAACCCCTATTGGTTAGAAAGGACGACAATGGATATGAACTCATAACCGGCGAAAGACGCTTGCGTGCCGCTAAAAAGGCAGGGCTAAAACAGGTGCCGGTTCTTGTCAAAACAATCACAGATACAGATATGCTGGAAATGTCCATTGTCGAGAATGTACAACGGACAGATTTGAATCCCATTGAAGAGGCCGAGGCATATCACCGGCTCATCAAGGAATTCGGTCTTACCCAGGACCAGGCTGCAGAACGTGTTGGGAAAAGCAGATCTGCGGTCGCCAATTTTTTAAGACTTCGTCAGTTGCCCGAACAAATAAAGGGCGGCATTATGGACGGAGCTCTGAGTATGGGGCATGCGCGGGCCTTACTGGGCGCTGCAAACTCAGCCCAACAAAACACGGTATGGCGGGCGGTGATTTCAAAAGGGCTTTCGGTCAGGGAAACAGAACGTTTAATTAAACGTTTGAAAACAGAAAAAAAAGGACCGAAAAAACCCCTATCGAATTCGGAACAAAGATACTTCTCAGATGTGGCCGATGATCTTTCCCGTCGCTTCGGGACCAAGGTTCAGATAAAAAGGCGGGGAAAAAAGGGTCGCGTTGAAATCGATTTTTATAACAATAACGATCTTGACCGTCTGCTAAGCCTGTTAAAGCAGATATAATGTCTATTCATATTATCATCGATGGCTACAATTTGATCCGACAGTCCAATTCATTTAGCGAACTCGACCGTCAGGATATTCAACTCGGCCGAGAAGCTCTTCTTGACACGCTTGCTGCATATCAGAGAATAAAACGTCACAAAATTACGGTTGTTTTTGATGGAACCAACGCTCCTGTCTTTTCTCAAAACAGAATTCAAGTCAAAGGGATCAAGGTTAAATTTTCTCGCACCGGAGAGTCGGCCGATTCCGTTATTAAAAGGATGGCGAGCCGGGAAAGGGAAAAAGCCTTGGTTGTCAGCTCTGATCTGGATATAGTGAATTTTGCGGCTACCAAGGGAACTGCCACAATAAGTTCTTCCGAGTTCGAGGAAAAGCTTGCTCTGGCGGTTTATACGGATACAAAAGGGATAGAAAACGAAGACGAAGGCGGATGGGTTCCGACGACAAAAAAGAAAGGTCCCAGCAAACGACTTTCCAAAAGCAAACGACGAAATAGGGTCAAAATAAAAAAACTGTAATATGCAGATCAAAGTATGAATATAGAAAAACGAGAAAACCGGTACCGTTTTCATTGACGTTCGCGACGTTATCTGGTAGTTAAAATATTCCCGAATATTTATTCATAACATACTGATATTTAGAGAAATGCGTAAAAAAGACAAGAAATCAGATCTACGCCGGATATGCGTCATCGACGGTCAGGGTGGCGGTATTGGAAGTGCGGTCATTAAAAAGCTAAAAAGTCTCTTTGGAGAATCCGTTGAAATTATTGCCCTGGGTACCAATGCCATTGCTACCGCTCAGATGCTCAAGGCCAAAGCAAACAGGGGCGCATCTGGAGAAAATGCCATTATTCAGACATCGAGAAAGGTTGATATTATCATCGGAACGGTTGGAATTATCATAGCGCATGCCATGATGGGAGAAGTTACACCCAAAATGGCGGAAGCCGTGGCCAGCAGTCCGGCCAAAAAGCTTCTTATACCGCTCACTCAGGAAAATGTTGAATTTATTGGCATACCTTCGACACCCCTTCCCCATCTTATTGAGGCACTTATTCAGGAAAATCTAAAAGATTTCTATGATGAAGTTCAAACCGGATAAACTGTACCCAAGAACGAATTTTATTTCTAAGAAATTAAAAAGGAAAATACGATGTGTGAGGCAAACGCATACCTGATTGAAGGAGAGGAAAAAATACTGGTTATGGAGGCGGTTGATACCGTCGAACCCGAAGATGGCGGCATACGATTGGTCAGTATTTTTGGTGATCAAAAATTTCTTGAGGCCCACATTCATTCTTTGGCCCTCGTAGACCACCATATCTTTTTGAAAAAATAACATCCCTACACGATTTATATTGCCCGGTTAGATCGTATAAAAATGTAATTTGCGTAGCCGAAGCTGTATGGTGTAGATGAAAATACTAATTGCAAAGAACGCCGGTTTTTGTATGGGAGTCCGCAGAGCCGTTGAAATGGTTCTGGATGCTCCGAATAAACACGAAAATCCGATCTGTACATTTGGACCCCTTATCCACAATCCCCAGGTTTTAGACCTGTTAAAAGAAAAAGGAATATCCACATTAGATCATATTCCGGAGCGCGGAACCGGTACGGTTCTGATTCGCGCTCACGGCGTCCCACTCCAAACCAAACACAATCTTAAAAAAGCGGGCTACAAGATTATTGATGCCACATGCCCGCGCGTTATTAAAGTTCAGACCATCATCCGGAAACATGCCAAACAAGATTATGCATCCATAATTATCGGAGACAAAGACCATCCTGAAGTCATCGGACTGCTGGGATATGCCGGCGAAAAAGGGTATGTTGTTGACAATCTAAGTGATCTTGATTTTCTTCCATCCTTTGAAAAGGCGATCATCGTTGCCCAGACCACCCAAAACATCCTTTTTTTCGAAAAAGTAAAAAAATGGGCAAGCACAAAATTTCCACACTATAAAATCTTTGATACGATTTGTGATTCTACTGCCAAGCGCCAGGCCGAGGTATATAACTTGGCCGATTCAGTAGATGCTGTCATTGTTGTGGGGGGATACAACAGTGGGAATACAAAAAGGCTTGCTGAAATTGCAAAAAAAACCGGTAAACCGACGTATCACATTGAAACTGAATCGGAAATTGATAAAGATGTTCTTTCTGAAGCCAAATGTATCGGGATTACAGCAGGGGCTTCCACGCCGAATTGGATTATTAAAAATGTCTACAGAACCATCGAAGCCCTCCCTTATAAAAAGAAGCACGGCTGGCAAAGGGTACTTTTTTCCATTCAGCGGGTACTGCTTCTCACAAACATCTATGTGTCCATGGGAGCCGGATGTCTGTGCTATGCCTGTATCAAAATTCAGGGAATTACAAATATTTTGCCTCATGTGGTTATATCCATGTTTTATGTTCAATCCATGCACATTTTCAACAATCTTATAGGTACAAAGGCAGACCGATACAATGATCCCGAC
Source organism: Desulfobacterales bacterium (assembly GCA_041548585.1). Classification (GTDB taxonomy): domain Bacteria; phylum Desulfobacterota; class Desulfobacteria; order Desulfobacterales; family UBA11574; genus UBA11574. Next base: position 6,749 of record JBFESJ010000047.1, read on the forward strand.
AGATCTTCCTTTTATAACAAGAACAAGATATTTCTTGCTATTCTTGCTATTACAGCAGGCTGCGTTGGCTTGACGACTGCCTATTCAATGGGATTGATTCCTTTTTTAATTCTTTTTGGTATGAGCATAATGGGTCTTTCTTACAATTTGAGATTGGTACCAGAACGTCTTACATTCAACAAATACAGGCGGATAAGGGATATCCCGGGATCAAAAACCGTTCTGATTTCAATGGCCTGGGGAATCGTAACTTCTGTATTGCCTCCGTTGTCTATATCGGAGAATATTCATCTGAGTACGGCAATAATACTTTTATGGTCACTGAGTTTAGTATTTGTAAGGACGGCGTTTTTTGACATTCTCGACATGCAAGGCGACCGGATTGTGGGAAAAGAGACGATCCCCATACTCCTCGGGGAAAAGCGATCTATACATCTTTTAAAAACGATACTGGCCCTAAATTTTGGCATACTGTTAATTTCAGGCGCGTTACATATTATTTCAAGCCTTGGTTTTGCACTTGCAATCTGTCCAGCTTTTGTCTTTATCGTTCTTTCAGCCCATGAACGGGGCTATATGCTTCCTGGGACCAGGCTTGAGTTTTTGGTTGAAAGTAATTTTGTGATGGCAGGTGTTATGACATTGATCTGGTCGCTGCTTTAACCTGAGACATCTTCAACTATTCAACGAAATTTGGACCTTAATTTAAAAAAATGTAAAGGAATCGTAAAGTGACAGACAGAAAAAAGTTGCTCATCGTCGGCGGCGTTGCCGGTGGCGCATCCTGTGCCGCCAGGGCACGAAGACTGAGCGAGGATGCCGAAATTATCATCTTTGAACGCGGACCCTTTATCTCTTTTGCCAATTGTGGTTTGCCCTATCATATCGGAAAGGTCATTCCTAGAGAAAGGTCGCTTATGGTTGCTTCCCCGGAGCTGTTTAAAAGACGGTTAAATATCGATGTAAGGACCTACAATAATGTCAAATATATAGATCGCAAAAATAAAGAAATTGAAGTCGAAAACCTAAAAACCGGGGAAGTATATAGAGAAAACTACGATACCCTGGTGCTATCACCCGGCGCGGCACCATTAAAACCGGGACTTGAGGGAATAGACCTTCCTGGAATTTTTACACTTCGAACCATTCCGGATATGAGAAAGATTATCGACTGGATTGAAACCAGGGAGGTGAAAAACGCCGCAGTGGTCGGTGGCGGCTTTATCGGTCTGGAAATGACCGAAAACCTGAAGATACAGGGCATCGATGTCTCCATTATTGAAATGCTTCCGCAGGTGATGCCGTTTTTAGACCCTGAAATTGCGGCTTTTATCCATGATCATCTCAAAGCCGAAGGTATATCGCTTCTTTTGGGAAGTCCAGTTGTTGGATTCAAACAACAAAACGAAGGTATGATCGCTGTTATCCTGGCGTCCGGCAAAACCGTTGTGGCTGATATGATCATCCTTGCCATCGGTGTTCGGCCGGAAACCGAACTGGCAAAAACAGCAGGTCTTACCATTGGAGATCTGGGGGGAATCCTTGTTAATGATCAAATGCGAACCAGTGATGATAATATTTTTGCGGTTGGTGATGCCGTTGAGGTAAAAAACTTTGTCACCGATGCCCAAAGCTTGATTCCTCTGGCAGGTCCGGCCAACCGTCAGGGCCGAATTGCCGCCGATGTCATCATGGGAAACAACAGTTTTAAACCTTCGCGATTTCGGGGATCACAGGCTACAATGGTTTGTGGTGTACTCGGTCTGACAATTGCCGCTACAGGTGTAACTGAAAAAACTTTAAGCCATTTGGGAAAGCATGGTAATTGTCCGCCATACGAAAAGATTTATCTTACTCCGACTCACTATGCCGGCTATTATCCAGGTGCAAAGCCTATAACTATGAAATTGATTTTTTCGACGGAAAACGGTCGAATACTGGGTGTCCAGGCTGTGGGCAAGGAAGGTGTTGAAAAAAGGATCGATGTTATTGCAAAGGCAATTCAGCATAGCGGAACTGTGTTCGACTTAGAGGAAGCCGAACTCTGCTATGCGCCCCAGTATGGTTCGGCAAAAGATCCTGTCAACCTTGCGGGAATGATCGCTTCTAATCTGCTAAAGGGCTATATTTCAGTGGTTCACTGGGGAGATCTATCAGAAACTGATGCATTTATTCTCGATGTTCGCGAACCTTTTGAATTTAGCAAGGGGCATGTAAAAGATGCCGTGAATATCCCTTTAGCTGCGCTAAGACGTCGGATACGGGAACTTCCAGACGATCGGGAAATATGGACATACTGTTTTGAAGGAAAGCGGTCTTATTTTGCTTTACGCATTCTTGAGCAGTATGGTTTTAAAGTGCGAAATATTTCAGGAGGATATTTGATTTGTCAGGCCTTAAAACAATTCAAAGATATCCCATAATGGATTTCGTTAATTGACGGCCAGTTGAAGTGTCATCTGTCGTCCATTTGACGACGCAACGGTTTAACTTCTTTATTAATTATTTCCAAATAATTGGTTCTGTTCCTGCCAGAAGTCTTTTGATGTTATCGATATGGCGAAAATAAATGAAAATCGCTGTTATAACGGAACATCCAGTCATAATTTCCGACCCTGTTGCTTTCAAAACAGCAACAGGCAGGACGGCAGCGGCGGCGAGGGATGCGAGGGAAACACGGTTTGACCAGCAAATAAGCATAATGAAAACCAGAACCACAACCGCAAGCGCCACAGGTGAAATGACTGCAAAACACCCTGCTGCAGTTGCAACCCCTTTGCCTCCGTTTTTAAATTTCATATACACAGGATAAAGGTGCCCGATAAAAGCTGCAAAAGCAACGATTGCAATGTAGAGGGCACCCCATGCTTCATTTGACGTCGTTATTGATACTGCCAACCCGACCGGAATCGCCCCCTTTAGGATATCGCCGGTAAGGGTCAGGATCCCGAGGCTTGATCCTGCCATACGCCCCACATTTGTTGCGCCGATATTTCCGCTTCCCACCTGTCTGATATTTATGGGAGTAAACAGCCGGGTCAGAATAAGCCCCCAGGGAATAGAGCCGAGAAAGTAAGCGAAAAAAGGCAGAATGATAAATTTGACCATTTGGGCAGATCCATATTGTTATTTTGATGAAAAGATACAGGATCCATGATAAAAGATGCCCGATGCAGTATTCAGTATAAAGAATTCTGGATGAAGATTTATCCGTTATTCATCGATTGTCATACATCGAACGCCATGCTACCCGCATCTTGCATTACATGTCAAGAATGATACTATAGCACTATAACCCGCAATATCAACCCCATATCTTTGCTTTTTGGGAGGGAAATTTTAAGTGAAACCTGTAATAGTGCCCATAGAAGATATTCTTGATCTTCATACGTTTAGGCCTCAAGATATTCCGAATCTTCTTACGGATTATTTTTCCGCATGTATTATTGCAGAAATCTATTCCGTTCGAATTATTCATGGAAAGGGTTCGGGGATATTGAAGAAACGGGTTCGAAGTCTTTTGAAAAAAAATCCGCTGGTGACATCGTTCAGCAATGCTCCAGTGGAAGCTGGTGGCTGGGGAGCGACTCTCGTGGAACTCAAGCGCAAATAGTGCAATAATTTATGCCTTTCGGGGTAAAACGTACTAAATATATATTCTTTCTTACAACATATAGAATATATAGGAAATTTGCTAAATTTTCAAAAAATAAAAACTGTGAAGCCAAACAAGCCCCGTTCTCTACGAGTTGTAAAAATATTGGATAATCAAAGAATTAATGCTTCATATGGAATTTCTCTTTTCCCTGTTACCTGAATTTCCCATTGTGTAATAAATGTTACAAAAATTATGATATTCATTACACAATTTTTATGACGGTCATTTTTTTGAACAGGCTAACTATCTGAAATAACAAACACTAAAAAAATATTCATTTCTGCATGATTTTTGCATGAGGTGAGTAGGTAATTAAAAACTACACATTTATTGAAAAGCCAAATTTTTCTAAAAACAACTTTAGATAGATTCAAAAATAACCTGTATATATTATGATTCAAGTATTGCCTGATAATGGAGGTCGGCGTTCGGGTACGGATAGACGGGAATTTACGTATACCTCTCATATACCGGAACGGAGATCAGGTAACGATAGGAGAAGTGGTCGCGATAGAAGACAGAAGCCAAGAAGATACAAAGAATAAAAATACGTTGGAAAGGATATTCTGGGCTAAAAAGGCAGCGTTGTTGATGACGCAGACCATTTAATAACGGTGTTAAAGCAAGTCCCGTCAAAAAAATTGGCGGGATTTATTTTTTTGTCGGCGAACCGTTGAAAATACCGTTTTGACGTTTGCAACGTTAGGGTTAATTCTGGAAGATCGTAATGGGTGGTTAATTATGCTATCGCTCGATACCGGTTCTTGCTTTGACCCCCCGGTTATAATAATGTTTGATTTCCTTTACGTCGCTGACCATGTCGGCGATTTCTATTAACGCTGCCGGCGCGCGACGGCCGGTTAAAATGACTTCCACATTTTCTGGCCGTTCATCAAGAAGTTCTATGACGTTTTCTAGTGTAACCAAATCAAACCATATTGCCACATTAATTTCATCGAGGATAATAATGTCATATTGATTCGAAACCAGTATCTGACGAGCCCGTTCAAGCCCATGATGGGCCTGATCGATATGTTTTTGTGTTGTTTCTTCTCGATGAACGCAATCGGCATCTCCATACTGTTCGATTGTAATACAGGGGTGATCACTTAGCGCTGTCAGTTCACCATAGTGCTGCCCTTTCATGAACTGACCAATATATGTTTTCATCCCATAGCCGGCAGCTCGTATTGCTACACCTAAGGCCGCAGTGGTTTTGCCTTTTCCATCACCGGTATAGATTTGAATATATCCTTTTTTTGGAGTCTGTTGTTCCATTTGCTTTTCACTTAGTATCGGCAATAATTTCCTTTTTTTTTTCTAATTATCACTTTTTCATTTCGTTTTTCTTCGTCTAAACCGGCATTTCTTTTCTCCATAAACCAGATGGGGCAAGCGGATCGGAATTTACAGTGTATTTCAGGGTCACTGCACTTAAGGCATTCTTCGCACATGTAGGACGTATACTTTGAGCATACATAGCTGGTTTCTCGATCCGAATGATTACGACATTTCTCCATTATGACGGCTTCCTTGGACGAATATGCATGATGCGCATGCTAACATGGAAATATTTAGGCTAAATTTTTTTAAAAAGTTGATTGGCTGCCGTCAATGTTGGATCCCAGGTCGGTCCAAAAGGTGGGGCATATGCCAAATCGGCTTGACAGTAATCTTTAACCGTCATTTGGTTATGAAGTGCAACGGCAACGGCATTGATCCGATGGGCGACGCCTTCCTTACCCACCATCTGGATGCCTAAAAGACGTCCGGTTTTTGTATCACCAACCATATGGACATGAATCTTTGAAGCACCGGGATGGGCATGGGCCCGGGACCGGGTTTTGATCGTCACTGTTACAGGGTCGAAACCAAAATGTTTGGCTTCTTCAACGGTCAATCCGGTTCGCGCCACTTCAAGATCGAATACTTTAAAAACCGCTGTGCCTGCGATGCCTGGAATTTCTATCGATTTTCCGCAAACATTATCAGCAGCCGCCCAACCGGCCCGGTTGGCCCTTAAGGCCAGGGGTATCCATGTTTTTTCTCCTGTGACCACGTGGTATGCATCGGCACAGTCGCCGGCGGCATAGATGTTTTCATTCGAAGTCCGGAGTTTTTTGTTCACGGCAATGGCGTTTTTTACGCCGAGATCAAGACCTGCCTGTGCGGCCAGTTCACTGTTCGGTTTTATTCCAATGGCTACCAGCACCATATCGGCCTCGATCATAAGATCCGAACATAGGACCTTTAACCGTTCATTTTCAACATCGATTTTTTCAATTGTGTGCCCCAAGTGTAAATTTATTTGATGGGTTTCCACTTCATTTTTGACAACATCTGCCAGTTCATTTTCCATCCACGGCAGAAACACCGGTCGGGGTTTGATCATATCGACGTCTATGGATCGAGCCCTGAGGGCTTCACACATTTCGAGGGCAATATAGCCCATACCACTGATAACGACTTTTTTGACAGGATTGGATTGGATAAATGCTTTTATTTTTCTCCCGTCATCCAGACTTTTTAGAGCCAATACCCCCGGAAGATCAAAACCCTCCAGATTCGGGATGATGGGAGCGCCTCCGGTTGCAATGAGCAATTTATCATAGGAAACGTCAAAGGCTTTGCCCTGTAAAGATGTTCCGGAAACGATCCTGCCCACTGGGTCAATGGAGTCAACACAATGTCCGGTCAACAGATTGATATCCTGTTTCTCCCTGAATACATGGGCCTGTCGAACTACAAGATCCTCGATTTCTCTTTCCGGATCCGCAATATTATACGGCATGCCACAGGCGCTGTAGGACACATCCAAGGTTTTTTCCATCACCATGACATCGAGATTCGGATCATTTCGCTTTGCTCTGCTGGCAGCACTCATACCGGCAGCGTCACCGCCGATAATGACAAATTTCATAAAACCCTCTTAATAGAACCTAAATTGATCGATTTTTTTTACTCGATCTGCACCGGTCTCTTGCGCATAAAGGCTTTGCAAAAATCCTCGACATATCCACGGGTATGCCTGTCGAAGATCCCGGTGTCTTTTCGGGGCGGTTTGTGCAAATCTTTCTGCATCAAGATCTCGGCACATATCTTCGCAAAAATCGCTCAACTTAGGTTGAAGATAGTTGATTCAAAGGGTTGCTTCGAATTACATTCATACTTATGTTCATTTTAATCATCAAGATAGCAATTGTCCAACACTCTATTCAACCTTTTATTTTCTTACCACTGACCTTCGACATTTGCCTTGTCGGCAAATGTCAGCTTTCCTTCATTAAAAGATCTTACAGCATCCCTAACAGTGCCTTCAACGTCGTTGGCCACCCGAATTTTTGCAGCTTCCAGGGTTATAAACGCTTTTGGTCCGCAATAACCGGTCAAAAGAACCTCTGCACTTTTGTCACTCACCATTGAGGCGGCCTGAATACCGGCGCCTTTAAGTGCATTTACATTCTCTTTGTTGTCCAGCACCTCAAATTCAAAGGTTTCCGTGTCCACAATAAGAATGTAGGCAGCCCGTCCAAAGCGGGGGTCGACCTGTGAATCAAGGTTGGTTCCCTGAGAGGTAACAGCTATTTTCATTGTTCTATACCCTCTTTTTTTGTTGTTATAAGGATCGACGAAGACGAAATGGATGCAATTAATACCTGGTTACACTCCACCGTGTCCGCCACCACAAACCTGATCATCAGAAATTATCGGCAGCTTGCCTGCGATAAGGTCTTCCACCACCGACCGAATTTCAGGACGCGAGGCATCGTGATAAACATCGATGCCCACCTGTCTGAAGCCCATCAGGGGACGCATACCGATACCACCGACAATCAAAGCGTTCACATCGTGTCCTGCCAAGAAATTGACAGGGACCATACATCCTCCCTGAACATGTTCCTGGTTCGGTAACGTTGAAACTTCTATAATCTCTCCGTCTTTAACATCCACCAGGGTAAATACATCGCAGTGACCAAAATGCCCGGATCTTTGACCATCAAGCCCGCCGTTATCTACAGACGGAATAGCAATTCTTCCATTTTTCATTTCAAACAACCTCCTTATCAATACATTTTAAATTACATTTTGTTTTTAAAGCACCAGTTGGTTTCTAATATTTTGCCAAATTTCACTGATGTTACTTCGAATCTTTGAGCGTCCCACATATTCCAGGACGGTTTGTCCTTGGACCATGGATTTTGTAAAAACAGGATCAAACGGGATCCGTCCCACGATCGTAATGTTGTTTTCTTTTGCCAGTTTTTCGATAGCCTCTGTTTGATCAAAATTGAGATCGAATTTGTTGACACACACCATTCCCGGAACCTTAAAATGAGCGGCCAGTTGTGCCACTCTCTCCATATCATGTAATCCGGAAACCGTCGGTTCGGCAACGATAAGTACGGCTGATGCTCCTCCTACAGAAGCAATCACCGGGCAACCCACACCCGGCGGTCCGTCTGTGATCACCAGGTCCGACTTATTTTTTTCGGCGAGTTTTTTGGCTTCCTGTCGGACAAGAGACACCAGTTTGCCGGAGTTTTCTTCAGCAATACCCAATCTGGCGTGGACCATCGGACCAAAACGGGTATTTGAGAGAAACCACTCCCCGCAGGTTTTTATGGGGAAGTCGATGGCCTCTTCCGGACAAAAATCAACACAGACACCACATCCCTCACATTCAATGGGATCAACTTTAAAGGCTTCGCTAATGGCATTCCATCTGCACAGTTCCCTGCACAGGCCGCACTCGATGCATCTGTCCGTATGAATAACAGCCGTTCCCCCCCCTTGAAAATCGTGCCGTTCTTTTATATCGGGGTCCATGAGCAGATGAAGATCGGCGGCATCCACATCCGCATCACAAAGAACTTTGTTTTCAGCCAATGATGCAAAGGCTGCCATCAGGCTGGTCTTGCCGGTACCCCCTTTGCCGCTTATCACCACCAACTCTTTCACTGAAATTTTTCTCCCTTATCCAACGCTTTCTTGAATGTGCAAATATACTTTCCTGAATCGTTCTTCCCACTCCGGCATTTCCTCAACAATAAGTCTGCCCCTTGAATATGCCTCCGCAATTCTTCGATCAAAGGGAATCTCCATCAAGATGGGTAGGTTTTCCATCTTGGCATATGTTCGAACACCGTCGTCACCGATATCTGAACGATTAATGATCAGACCCCTTGGAATTTGAAGAAGTTTTACTGCTTCGACAGCCAGTTTAAGATCATGCAGGCCAAAAGGTGTCGGCTCGGTAACCATCAATACAAAATCAGCCCCTTTCATGGCCGCGATGACAGGGCAAGATGTCCCGGGAGGTGCATCGATGATGGTGAACTGATCGGATCGTGTATGAGATCGAACTTCTCTGATGAGAGGCGGCGACATGGCCTCACCGACTCTCAATCGTCCGTGTGAAAAAGCAAGATTATTCCTGTGACCGATTTCAATCACACCCAATTCACGACCGGTTTCGGTGATTGCTTTTTCCGGACAAACTTCGACACAACCACCGCAGCTATGGCAAAGTTCAGGGAATGTTAGAACGGTTTTTTTAATGACAGCGATGGCCTTGAAACGACATATTTCTGCACATTTTTTGCAGAAATTACATTTTTCTTCGTCGATTTGGGGGACCGGCGTGTGAACTTTTCGGGTCAACTCAATGACAGGATTGATAAAGAGATGAGCATTGGGCGCCTCAACATCACAGTCCATAAGTTGTACATCAGACCCTATGGAAACAGCCAGGTTGGTGGCCACCGTTGTCTTTCCCGTACCGCCTTTCCCGCTTGCAACACTGATAATCATACGATGATTTTCCTCTGAATTATAAACGTATGCTCAAAAACGAGACAACATATTGACCTGTCAAGTAGCTTAGGTGCGTAAATGTAGCTTTTGGGCAGTTTCTGGCAAAAAAATAAAATTGGAGATTTAGATCATCTTCGCTTACCATATAGTCTCTTCCAGGGCGCATGTTTGAACTCCTGAAAATTAACCAGAGCAAGATAGAATGCTCCTACCGCCAACTCTGCACAGTGTGTATGTTTTTCCGGTGCCATATCCATCAGGATCTTTTAAGGTCCGACGTTGATCCAATCGAGTCGCCATCTCAAGATAACGCGCAGAATATTTTGATTTAATGATTTTCGATATGTTTGACATAACTTTCAACGTCGTTGTCCTGAATGAACTGCGAAATCATTGCACTCACTTTATCTGCGGCATCCACACGGTACACTCCCTTTTCATCACGACCTGCAATATGTTTCACATTCTCAACAATTGTTTTCAGGGATGCAGCAGTGATTTCAACATTCACATGAACCATAATCATATCTTTGGATGCAGTCATTTCTTTACTCCATATCCAAATTCTTTCCACAGCAGCTGCCAGGTCCTTCACAGCCGGCTTCATCAGGAGATGACCCGCAGCATGCAGTGTCTCCAAGACCGGGCATACTGTTTTTAAGGGGTCCGGACATGGATGAATGGGCTGAAAGGAGTTTTTTCAAGTGATGACTGTTACAGGAATTGCATCGTGCTGGATCATCTGAACCGACCATAAGGATTTCGCTGGTTTTTCCGCAGTCAAGACAAAGATATTCAAATATCGGCATGGGTATACTCCTTGTTTGATGAAACTTAAACCTAAGCTCAAGCGATTTATTCGGAAGATTTTTCCAGGGCAGCAATTCTCCGGTTAATCATATCAAGGCTGTTATTTACGGAATTCGCCTCTGCCTTCAGCATATTCAGCTCCTCTTCCGGGTTTAGTGCATATGCTGGACAATATGAAGGTTGATTCCAGACCCTCCGGCCAAATGTACGACCCATACTCCGTCTGAAACCGCCCCTGAAACCCCGGCCAAATCCCATACCCCTTCCAAAACCGAAAGACCCGGCAGATCGAGTGCTGTATCCTGTGTTTGCGGGATTGCAGAGACCTCTTCGTCCGCCGGTCATCGGGCCTGCTCCTATTGGACCGCTTCGATCGAATCCTGGCATAATGTGCACCTCCTTTTATACGGTTTAAGCATTTTTTAATTTGTTTTATTAAATAGTTATCTTTCTGTCATGTATATCGCTGATATTGTTTTTCTCAAGAACTACCTCTATTCTGACCCAGTCCGGTGCCTTTGCCTCGGCCTCGACCCCTGCCATCTCCTGTCATCTGACCGGAATTTTTTGCTGATCCTCTGCTGCCTTTACTGGATTTACACCCACCTTGACTTTTTCCGGATCCTGGTCTCCGGCCTTGGGGCTCTATTCCGTCGCCTCTTGGCATATGCGTCACCTCCCTTCCGTGAGCAAAACGAGCGCCATGCTTTTTCCCTCTTCCTGCGTGCCGGTGACGTTTATGACTGCATCCCGGCATTAAAAACGTTGGCATGAATGGAGAGTCTTTTACGTATGCATCAATGACTTCATGGGCATCACCTGTAATAAACGGAATTAGTTTTATGCCGTTTGCTTCAAGTATGTTTGCAGGCATCTCTGAAATGGCACCACAAATAAGGACGGCAACATTAATTTCCGCCAGCCTGACGGCCAGGCGCGTGGGCAATTCAGGATAAAATGTTTCGTAACGTCTGCTGATTATCTTGGTGTTTTTGATTTCCACAACAAGAAGCATGCGCGCAGCATCAAACACTGGTGAAATTCGGTCCCCCCAGACAGTTAACGCCATTTTCATGTTTCGGCTTGCCTCCTTTTGTTCATAAGGAATTGCAATCAACATGCCATTACAGCAGCAATAATTGTTGCCAGGTAAAAGGATATAAATTACAATAGGATATGGTCAGAAATTACGGTTTTCATAGAAAAGAAGATCATGGGAATAATAGCAGAAATGCAACTGTGTACAGATGTGGCGTCGCAATATTGCAACTTTAAATTTGAATTCCCCCGCTGCTTGTCGGAACGTAGTGGAGATCCCGCTTGCGGGGCCACAGGGATAGGAAGTTTAGCCCACCGAAGGCGGGTAAACCTGCGGGAGTTTCATAAAATCGTTACACGATTTTATTGAGATGCTGATCGTCCGTCGATTTTAGGAAGCTTAATCCCGAGTTTTTTTATTTTTCTAAAAAGCGTACTTTTGTGCAGCCCGAGATCGTGAGCTGCCGCCAACCGGTTATAATTGTTTCGTTTAAGCGCATCAATAATCACCCGGGCTTCTGCTGATTTTAGCTCATTTCCCAAGTTATTATGATCGATTGACGTCAGCGGTTGAGAAATAAAAGGGTCCGGCAAA
>JBFESJ010000048.1:0-18626 GCA_041548585.1 Desulfobacterales bacterium
TCAGGCTTGCCTGAGTCGATGGTTTTTCGTGTCATCGTGGCGGCACCTGCGCCGGCTGCCCCGACACCCGCAGCGCGTCCCACATTATTTCCGAGAACCGCCCCTATGGCAGCGCCGGCGACCGCTCCAACGGCCGCACCGGCTGCGGTGTCCTTTGCAATTTCTTCCCCCTTGTTTTCTTTGGCACCGTGTTGTGTTGCAAGATGGATACACGTGTCAATATCGGCCTGAGCCCTTTGGTTCCCAACCTGGCTCAGATAGGGATTCGGATAGAAAACCGGCCGTTGCTGGGCACATCCGCAAAAGATTAAGATAAAAATGATAAAAATAAGCTTGTTTATATTTGATATTTCACCCATTGGCAATTCTCCGGAATGCGCATTTTAACTGTATATTAGTCAGAGAACGGTGTGTTTTTATATATACTATTGCCAAAAAAAGATGACAACAGGCATTTTTCAGTGACGTCCTTTTTAAAAAAGGGGAGCAGATTCAACCAGGTTTCGAAAATTTTTTCACTTATGGCTAAATTTTAGGGTGACAATTACCGATAGGTGTGTTAGAAACTCCAAAAAATGAAAGGAAACCCATGATGTCAGCTTCTATTTTAAGGATTATTAATGCAGGTCGAGCGACCAGCGCTGCCGCGGCAGTCGCCGGGCAGCCTGTGGTCCTGAAGAGGAGCGGATAGCCGGATTTCTCAAAAACTCATTCAGGGCTGCGGGCATTCAAACCGCAGCCCTTTTAAATTTTAGGGCTGCAAACCTTAAGCAGCCCTTTTTTATTGTTAATTGAAACCCGGTCATTTGGGTCAGATCACAGATAGGAAAGAGAAAAGAGGAAAGAGCATATGGGAAACCACGGATGAACACGAATAAACACAAATTAAAATAATAATATTCCGAGGATTTATCCGCCTCAGGCGGATTATTTTTTGATCATAACGCAGAGATTGAACAAAAAGACCATTTATGGATGGACACTAACTAAGGAGGATGGCTTACCATGCGAACCAATATTGTCCACATCGGGGCAGAAGAACTGACGTACGAAATCCGCAACATCGTACGCGTGGCCGACAAGCTTCAGGAACTGGGAGTTACCGTTTACCTGGAGAATATCGGCGATCCTGTTGCCAAAGGTGAAAAAATCCCCGTTTGGATGAAAGACATCGTTGCGGAGTTGGTCAGGGAGGACGACGGCTACGGCTACTGCCCGACCCAAGGGCTTCTCGAAACCCGCGAGTTCCTTGTGTCCCTGAATAACAAAAACGGCCACTGTCGCATCACTCCGGAAGATATCATTTTTTTTAATGGACTCGGGGATGCGATTACCAAAACCTACGGGTTTTTGAACCGAACCGCCCGGGTCATTACGCCGTCTCCCACCTATACCACCCACTCTTCTTCCGAGGCGGCCCATGCCGGTCTGCCTCCGGTTTCTTATCCTCTGGATCCCCACAATCACTGGTTCCCGGACATCGAAGAACTGCGCCGCCGGGTTAAATATAACCCTGCGGTGGCCGGTATTTTGTTAATCAATCCCGACAACCCTACGGGTGCGGTCTATTCGGAAAGCATGATCAAGGAGGTTGTTGAGATCGCGAGGGAATTTGATCTCTTCATTATTGCCGACGAGATCTACCAGAACCTGGTATTCAACGGTCAAAAAACCACATCGCTCGGTGCAGTCATCGGCGATGTTCCCGGAATTTCAATGCAAGGAATTTCAAAGGAACTCCCCTGGCCCGGATCTCGATGCGGCTGGATCGAGATTTACAATATCCACCGGGATTCGGATTTCAAATCCTACATTCAGAGCATCCTCAATGCAAAAATGGTGGAAGTCTGCTCTACCACATTGCCTCAAAAGGCACTGCCCCATATCTTAAGTCATCCCCAGTATCCGGTGTATCTGGAACAGCGTCGCCAGCGATATGAACGTTTCTCACAAATTGCGTATGACCGGCTCAACACTATTCCGGGGGTTATCGTCAACCCCACCAATGGTGCATTTTATATGAGTGTGGCCTTTGAAGACGGCGTGCTGAACAACCACCAGACCCTTCCCGTTTCCAACGGGGCGGTGAGTCAACTGGTGAAAGAACTTACCGAAGGTCCGAACATTCAACCCGACAAACGGTTTGTCTATTATCTCCTGGCCGCTACGGGAATCTGTGTGGTTCCCCTGACGTCTTTTAACACACATATGCAAGGATTTCGGCTCACGCTTTTAGAGGTGGATGAAGCCAGGTTCTGCAAGATGCTTGACAAATTAAAAGAGGGAATTGAACACTATATTGCCTGAATCGTATAAGCTTATTGTAAGGTAAAAACTTGTATTATGTGAGGGACAAAAGGAGGGATCTTAGGTTTGTTTTTGTATTTCGCAACCCCAGTTTCTTTCTCCTTTGTAACATCTCGCCCGCATCCTACCGTTCCAATCATCTCGCCATTTTCATCAAGAAATGGAGCCTTATGGACATCTAAAACGAGATATTTATTCCTTACAAGACCATCCTCCAAAAAACGACAAGGCACTTTTCTTCCTTTGATAATAGCGTCGGAATCAGCACAAGTTTTACCGAAGGTGTGTTTGTACCCTGCACTCTGTTCCTGTTTCGCAAAGAACATATCCGTTTTGCCAAGTGCTTGATTTGGGCGGTCACACATTATCAATTTATCGCACATGGCCTGGTTGACGAAGATAAATTTGCCCTCCAAATCCTTTGCCCATATTAGGTCAGGTACATTGTCAGCCATTAGTCTTAAGAGATTATACAAATTATGATATCTTTTCTCGCTCTCCCGCAATGCCTCCTCAGATCCTTTGCGCACCTCCTCCACCCCGATTGCAGCGGCAATGATTCCAATTACTTTTTTGTCCGAATCGCTGGGAACATAGTGATCTTGAAAAACGGCACATAAGGAACCGACGTAAGTATCGCCAAATTTGACTGCTTGTCCAATATAAGTTCTTAGGTTATAGGGGATTACATTGGGATCAGTCTTAACATAATGGGTTTTTTGTAGATCTGAAACAACAATGACATCATCCGTCCCTTTTTTGATTACATCGTAGCATATGTGTCCTTCCGGCTTGTCTATCGGATTGTAATCTAAAGGAGTGCTCTACCGGCCCCATGAATGAAGTAGGCCTTGGTCAAGGCGGTTTTAAAACGCACAGGTTGCTCCGAGAAGCTCTCCACAAAGTGCTGTAAGCCGGTTGATGTTGTCAAGAGAGTCTGGCAAGAAATTTAAAAAGCACTCGTTTATCTTGGATAGTCGTTCCCCGTTCTCCAGCAGGGTCTCCTCTGCGTGCTTGTGCATATCGGCTTCTTCTTCTAATTCCTTGGCCCTTTTCTTCACTTCATTATACGTCGGGTTTTTGGTCATTAGAAAGTCCTCCGATCAAGTTTCACTTAGGGCAGCCATGTCTCATAATTTTCTTTGGAGAAACGACCGCTGTATATTGTAGATGATTTCGACCAGCCTTTTTTCTTCGTCTCTGCCCATGTGCACAAATTCAAATGCGTACTTGCCTATTTTTTTTGCCGGTCGTGTTCGACACGTCTTATAATCGCTTTCTTTACCTTGAATTTTTTCGGGTTTGGCCATGGGTAAGATCCTCAAGTTATAATTGTCTGTTAAAAAATGTGTCATTTTTTAAATCTAATCAAGACCGACAAACCATCTTATTTTTAAGTAAATTAAGGCTAAAGATTTTGACGGTAACTGACGATAATATGAAGGTATTCTCATCTAATGATACTAGAACAAAAGGTTGTATGCGCTTTCTAAAATTAAAAAGAAAAAATCCTTTGAGGTATCTTTAATAAAAAGGTGATGAAAATAAGCACAGGGAAACAAAGGAATATTATAATCGTTCGGTATTTACTCAATTGAGGACAGACCTTTGGGAAAAGATAATACCATGAGGGATGGTAACCCTTCATATGAAGAATTGGAGCAGCGCATCAAAGCGCTGGAAAGGAAGGTTACCGAATCCATTGGGTCGTATAATATCGAGGACGGGAGTGAACAGCGCTTTCGTCTAATTTCGGAAACGTTGCCGGTTGGAATTTTTGAAACAGATTCAAAAGGCGAATGTCTGTATAGCAACACAAGTTGGCAGGAAATTTTCGGGGTGAGTCTGATTGAAAGTCTCACGCTAGACTGGAGAGAGTTTCTGCATCCTGACGACAGAGAATCCGTATCTGAACAATGGGCACAAACACTAACGAACCTGAAGGCGTTTTCAAGAGATTGCAGGATCATTACCGCAAAAAACGAGGAGCGTTGGATTCACCTGCGGTCTTCTCCTGTTTTTTCCGATACCGGCACACGGTATACCGGAACTGCAATGGATATTACCGACCGTAAGCATGCCGAGGTTGAACTCAAAAAGGCCAAGGATGCTGCCGAGGCGGCCAGTATTGCCAAGAGCGAGTTTTTGGCCAACATGAGTCATGAGATCCGGACCCCCATGAACGGTGTCATCGGGATGACAAATCTGCTGCTGGACACCGTTCTTGGCCCAGAGCAGGTAGAGTTTACCGAAACCATTCGGAGGAGCGCCGATTCTCTGATGACGGTCATCAATGATATTCTCGATTTCTCCAAGATCGAAGCCGGCAAACTCGAACTGGAGATCATCGACTTTGATTTGAGAGTCACTCTCGAGCAAGTCAGCGAACTCATGGCACTGAAAGCTTATGAGAAAAAACTGGAATTCGCCTCCATCGTCCATCATGAAGTACCCTCCCTGTTAAGGGGGGACCCGGGACGGCTTCGGCAGATTCTGATCAATCTGGTGGGAAACGCCATTAAGTTTACAGATACGGGCGACGTGACGCTAAAGGCTGTTCTTGAAGAAGAGGACACCCGCCGGACCTTAGTACGGTTCAGCGTAAGCGACACCGGCATCGGTATATCGGAAGAAGGCATGGACCGACTGTTTAAGTCGTTTTCACAAGTGGACGGCTCCACCTCCCGCAAGTATGGGGGTACCGGCCTTGGGCTGGCCATATCCAAGCAGCTTACGGAATTGATGGGAGGGTGTATCGGTGTTGACAGCAAAGAAGGTCAGGGGAGTACGTTCTGGTTTACGGTGGCACTTGAAAAACGGCCAGAGGACAATGAAACATTGATGATGCCCGAAGATATTCGCAAGAAGCGAATCCTGATTGTGGATGACAATCCCATCAATAGACAGGTCTTCAGGGAGCAGCTCAAATCCTGGGGATGCCGTTATGGCGAAGCCCCCAGCGGAACCCAGGCAATAGATGAACTGCGGTGTGCCCAGAAAATTAAGGATCCATTTGAAATCGCAATTATCGACATGCAGATGCCGGAGATGGATGGAGAGGAATTGGGCCGAAATATCAAAAAAGACCCGAATCTGGCAGGCACCCTTCTCATCATGGTAAGTTCAATCGGGACACGGGGAGATGTGGCCCGATTAAAAAACATCGGTTTTGCCGCCTATTTGACCAAGCCGATCAAACAGTCTCAGTTGTATGACTGCCTCGCCACAACAGCAAGAATGTGGAAAGAAAAAGTACGGCCTCAAGATACGACCATTGTCACACGTCATTCCTTGAGCGAGAATAAAAAACGCCGGGTTCGCATTTTGTTGGTAGAGGATGATGCGACCAACCAGAAAGTGGCGCTGAATATTTTAAAAAAATTCGGTTACCGGGCCGATGCAGTGGGCAACGGTCAGGAGGCATTACAGGCGCTGATGAAAGTTCCTTACGATGTTGTATTGATGGACATACAGATGCCGGTGATGGACGGGTATGTGGCGACGCACCGAATACGCGAATTGGAGCTCAAGGCCCAAAGTGAAAAACTCAATGAAAAGGATCTCGAAAATTGTTCAGCTTCTGAGTTCCAGTTTTTCGCACGATCGGGGAGAATACCCATCATCGCCATGACGGCCCATGCCATGAAAGGGGACCGTGAGAAATGCATCGCGGCAGGTATGGATGACTATACACCAAAGCCCATCAATCCACAGGAGCTGCTGGAGAAGATCGAAAAATGGGTCAAGATTGGACGAAATGATTCCAAATCTGATGTTGAGGTTTCGCAAGAACGCGTGTTACCCGAAACTTCCCAGAAAACAAAACCCTTAGATATCGAAAAGGCCCTGGAACGCGCCATGGGAGACAAAGATTTTCTTAAAATGCTCCTTGAAGGGTTTATCCAGGATTTGCCGGATCAGATTGAATCATTAAAGGTTGCAATTTCCAATATGGATGCAGCCGCGGTGGCCAAACAGGCGCACAAAATAAAAGGAGCGGCTTCTAATCTTAGTGCAGACGGAATTTCTGCTACTGCCAAATTGCTGGAACAGATTGGACAAAGGGAAAGCATGGACGAAGCAGATCAAATGCTGGAAGTTTTGACTACTGAAGGCAGACGGTTAATCGAATATATCGAACAGGCAGAATGGTAACAGAACCATAAATGAATGCAATCATTGTTAGCGATTTACATTTAGGGTCTCAATATTTTCTTCATCAAGGCTTCGAGAACTTTCTTAAGCGTATTCCTGAAGATTGTGAACTGATCCTAAATGGAGATGTCATAGACAATCCCAAAAAGAAATTGCAGCCGTCTCACAAACAAATTCTGAAACTTATCGAGCAAGTCTCTTGTCGCCAGAAGGTCATTTGGGTGCGGGGAAATCATGAAAATGGTTTTGCCCCGAATGGTTTTAAACACATACATTTTAAGTCATATTATACCCTTGAAGACAGACTGTTGATTGCCCATGGATACGATTTTGACGAAATCATGCCCCGAACTCAGATTTTTATTCGGTCATTCAAGTTGATGCACGATCTCATGATCAAGTTCGGATCAACACCTGTTCATGTGGCGCATTATGCCAAAAAATTTGAAAGATTATATAAAGTTCTTCGAGATAATGTAATGAAAAATGCGGTAAATTGTGCCAAGAAAAACGGATATGAAGCGGTTATTTGCGGCCATACGCATTATCCCGAAGACAGAATTATTAATGGTATCAGGTACATGAACACCGGTGCCTGGACCGAATCTCCTGCATTTTACCTCCGGGTGATCGGAGATGAAATGACACTGAAAAAGATAGATGATTCCTAATATACTCCATAAAACGCCTTCCCTTTCCCTCCTGGAATCCTAAAATTTGACAGTGAGTTCATACATTTGATAATGAGATGATTGTGGTTCAATACCCCAGTCACATTCATGGAAGAAAGCGTAAACAGGAGGTCAAATAGATGATTCGATGTGGTGAAATCAAAATTCGGGGGTTTCATATAGATGTTTATTCGCATGTTAACAATGCGCGCTATATGGAGTTCATGGAAGAAGCAAGATGGGTTGTTTTAGAAAAATATATTGGTCTTGAGAGAATGCAGGCAAAGCGGATCATCTTTGTTGTCGTCAATATCAACGTTAACTTTCGAAAAACGGTTTCAATGGGGGATAGACTTGAACTGTATCTCGGCCTTAATAAAATCGGCAGCAAAAGCGCCGTCTTTCATCAGGAGATCAGATTGAAAGGTAAAGATACCGTTGTTTCAGATGCCAAGGTGACGTTTGTATTTGCAGATGCCGATACAGGCAAGGCTGTCAGAATAGATGATGAGATAAAGACATTGCTTGAGGAACTTAAAACCTAAATCAAGTGTATCAAACTGCAACACAACATTAAAAAGCGGATCATCTCCAAAAGAGTTGGGGATTCTAAAAGTGTTTAAGTGAATTTCGAAGGCGGTGACCCTTTGCCCTATATTTTTCTAAAAGGAGATATGAACCTTGACCTCTCAGCATGACCCAATATTTAGGATGTGGGGTTGAACCGGCCAATTCTCTGCTTATTATGAGGGGATTAATAAAGACTTGTTCAACTGCCACAGGAGTTCAATAATGCCGTTTGTTACTGTACCCGGATTAAAAGGCAAGGTTTATGTGCCTCATAAAGTGCAGGAAAGCGATAGAAAGCATCCCTGCAAGGATTGCTATTTTTGCCAGGCTTGCAGTGACGATCGGTGCAGAGTGTGTCTTGGCCCAAAAAACCGCAACTGTAAGAAATCAATTAAAAAATAGTAGTAATTACAAATCATGGTTTGCCCCCGGCAGCCCTTGAGCGTCAAAAAAACTTTAAAACAATAGGGTTAACCAATTTGGGAAAGAGAATGATATGACCACGAAAGCCTTTCAAGATTACTATAGGGATGAATTCGCAAGTTGCTTTGGATGTGGAAGACTCAACAAACATGGGCTGCAAATAAAAAGTTATTGGGATGGAGAAGAAAGCGTATGCCATTTTCATCCCGAACAATATCATACCGGCGGCTTCCCGGGTTATGTATATGGGGGCTTAATTGCATGCCTAATAGATTGCCATGGCGCCGGCACAGCTTCAGCGACGAAATCTCGCGATAATGGTGAGGAAATGGACACCCATCCCCCTCCGCGCTTTGTAACGGCCTCTTTACATGTAGACTATTTGGCCCCAACCCCGATTGATGCAACGTTGGAACTCCGCGGCAAAGTCAAAGAAATCAAGGGTCGCAAAGTGATTGTTGCCGTTACGCTGTCAGCAAAAGATAAAGTATGTGTCAAAGGTGAAGTAGTGGCTGTGCAGATGCCTGAAGATTTTCTCTTAAATAATAAATAATAGCTTACACAGGGCTCGTCCACGATGGGTGCGATCTTAAGGTTCAACCCGCCTTTATTGAAAATATATGGGGATGGGCCCTTTAAAAATTCACTTGAATACGACCTGACCAAGTGAAATCAGATACGGCTCCAGGGGAATTAAAGGGTGCGAAACCCGAGTTAATATCTGGCAAAAAGGGAGGTAAATTGGGTATAAGACAAAAAAAAGACAAGCTTATCGCAAAAGTATTTGATCGATATCCGTCTCTTTTTAATAAATGGGTTCAACATTCGAAATTCATCGAATTTAGTGATTCACCGTGGGCTCGATTGGATAAGGATATCACCCGGTGCCGCCTGGCCCTGATTGCCACGGGGGGCGTTCATCTTAAGTCACAACCTCCATTCGACATGGCGGATCCGTCAGGCGATCCGACTTTCAGGGAAATTCCTGCAGATACATCCCCGTCAGATTTAGTCATTACGCATAACTATTATTTCCATTCTGATGCTGATAAAGACGTAAACATTGTCCTCCCCATCGAGCGGGTCTTTGACTTGAAGCAAGCCGGAGACATCGGCGATGTAAATTACCGGCATTTTTCTTTCATGGGGCATATCATGCGTCACCATATGGATACGTTGATGAAAGAAACAGCCCCGCGCGTGGCAAAGGAATTGAAATCAGATGAAGTAGATATTGTTATTTTAACGCCTGCATGAGGTATTTGCAATCAGTCCGTGGGGCTGATTCAGAGATCAATAGAGGAAGTCGGCGTTCCATCGATCTCCTTAAGTCTTTCCAAAGAAATAACCGGCAAGGTACGCCCGCCGCGAGCCCTTTATTTCGGATCTCCTTTTGGACATCCTATTTCTTACCCGGGAGAGGTGTCTCGCCAACTTTATGTATTGCGCCTCTTACTAAAATATCTGAAAGAAATCCGTGTGCCAGGCACCATCGTTGATATTGACCTGACTGCCGTCGGCAATTTTGAGACCGCCACCTCTCAGAAATAAAAGGTCGCAAAGTTTTATATCAAAGGTTTTATATGAAACATAAACCGGGCGTCGCTAAAAGAGGGACAACTTTTTTCAGCTAAATTGAAAGTCTAAAACTTCACAACCATAAGAAATTACTATAATATTTAATACCCTCCCCGCTTGATGAAGCGCAGCGAAAATCCCGCATTTCGGGGTCGAAGCGCAGTGGAGATCCCGTCTCAACGGGGTCGCGGGGAGCTTCATTTGGAGAAAAGGTCCAAACAGATCTGGAGAACTGCATGTATCTCCTCCGAATAGTAATTTGTTATTCACGTGATAGATTGATCGATACTTTCAGGTATTTTTGCATTTTGTAAAAAATACTGACATCTGCATCCCTTTATTCTTTTCTCAAATCTCAGCATCACCTCAACAATTCTAATTAAAAGAATCTGTTATACGAACTTAATCGTTACTCTCCGATTGGCATAGCTTTTGCTGATAAATCAATATATTTAGGATGTCGTTCAAAAGCCTTCACAAGATTATTTTCAGCCATTTCAATCGGCTAACCTCTATCCAGCAGGTTAATCGATGGAGAAATAAATTAAAATGTGCATACCTTGCTCATACTAGGACGCTGTATGTCCTGTTGGGCGGTGCATAACTCTAAGTTTTTATACAATGGATATTGTATCGTAAATTTAGATGACGTTACCATTATCTGAGCCATCACTTTTAATAGGGAGGAGGATGTTATGAAAAAAAAGATCATCAATTATGAAACATTGCTTAAGGTTACGGAAGCAATCTCTCATTCCAGGGAACCGGAAGAAGTTGCTCTGATGACGGTAGAAAGCATCAAAACAGCTTTTGAGGCCAAGGGGTGTGCTTTGTTCCTGATCAATCGTAAAACCAATGAACTGGAGTTGGCTGCTTCATATGGGTTGAGTGATGAGTATAAAAAAAAAGGCCCACTAAGTGCATTGCGCTCCATTGCCCAATCGCTGGAGGAGGGACCGGTGGCGATCTATGATGTTATGGATGATCCTAGAATTCAATACCCCAATGAAGCCCAGAAAGAAGGAATTGCTTCTCTCCTCTCGGTACCAATTGTGGCCGGCGGTAATGTAATAGGGGCTATGCGTGTTTATACTTCCGAACCCTGGGAGTTCACGCTGGAAGATGTAAATTTTGTCCAGGCTCTGGCTCAACTCGCCGGGATGGCGATAAATATGGCTAGATACACTAAAGGACTAAAAAGCAGCATTGATGTCCTGAAAACGATGAGGGAAGTTCAGGCCAAGAAAACCTAGCCTAAGCCAAACTCTTGAAAAAATATATAACAGTCTTAAGCTGCGCTGTTAAATAGCCAGGGTGTTGAGCGATAGGGAGAAAAGCAAGTGGAATCCCTACAAGCGTGAGAGTACCGATGCGGGTCAAGGGGGGCGGAACTACTTGTAGTAGTGATGATGTCTCTTTCATGTAGATGGAGCAAAGGGGTTGTGCAGTTCGGTTTTAGCGACATGGTCAACCAGAGATGGGAAAAGCCGATTACTAAAACAAAACTCCTTTGCCCGCATTATTTGTACACTATGAAGAATGACATCTGCCCCCTATTATCCATTAACCCTGGCTTTTAGCTTGCCGGAACACTTAAACGTAACAACCCTCCTTGGCTTGAGCATCAAATCCTCACCGGTCGCCGGATTCCTGCCTTTACGTTCTTTTTTTTCCTTTACACAAAACTTGCCAAACCCTGAGATCAATACATCCTCACCGGATGCCAGTGTAATTTTGATGATCTCTAAAAGGGTTTCTACCATTTCCAGTGATCTGTTCTTGGGGAAACCAGTCTCATTCTGGATGGATTCCACGATCTGAATTTTTGTTAGGGTCATGATGGGAGGCTCCTCCTATATTGGGTTGAAAATATAGCTTATTTATCTCACTATAAATATAGTTGTCAATCACAAAGGTTGACCTGCTACAATGTGTCAATTTTGGCAATATTCTTGACATATTAGGTTAACTATGCGAAAAAAATAGAGATTTCAAAATAGTTGCTTTAACCTTAAACACAGGAAGAGCATATGTGGCGATATTAAACCCCATTTCTCACATCGAGAGGTGGGGTTTTGTTTTTGCATTAATACCGATGAGATCACGCAGGTTTTGCCACGCCGGTTTTTTTCGGGAAATTCTCAATATCAAAAGTTTGAATTTTTGAAAAGTGAAACACAATATATGGTTTCCGCATTATTTTTTTTAAATGTGGACTATCGGCGGCAATCCGAGCGGATTTTTTTATAGTTTTAATTGAAAAATATCTTTGGTATGCTTAAAAATGACAAGATTAAAGTATTATGCAAGTATGGTGAACTCTCAGACATTACAACACGGCGTAAATCAAAATCGAGGGTCTACTTTTCAAAAAACAAGCCTTAAACTGATAAATATTATCAGCGGAAATTATATCCAATATACATCTCGCAAAGGATTCAGGAATGGTTAAGAAGCCGACATATGAAGCGTTGTTAAAACGAGTCAAGCATCTAGAGAAGACGATTCAAGAAAGTAAACGGATGGCAAAAGACCTTGAAAAAGAAAAAAAATTTTCTGAGAAGGTGCTAAGCAGTCTTCCAGGTATTTTTTACCTATATGATGAGAATGGAAATATTGTTCGTTGGAATAAGAATCACGAAATTCTAACCGGGTTTTCCGCCAAGGAGATATCTGATCGGAAAATATTGGACTGGTTCAATGAAGAAGAAAAAAAACACATCGCCTCAAGAGTAAAGGAAACTTTTGATCGGGGAAAATCGGATGCCGAAGGATATCTGGTCATTAAAAGCGGGGAAAAGGTTCCGTACTATTTTACCGCCATGCGAATGATCATCGACAATAGAAAATACCTTTTGGGTATGGGTACCGATCTGAGTAAGCTCAAGAAAATGGAAGACGAGTTGCGTAAAAGCGAGGAAAAGTACAGACAGATTTTCGAAAATGCGGTTGAGGGTATTTTTCAGACAACACCACGAGGACGTTTTGTCAGCGCTAATCCGGCCATGGCGCGTATTTTAGGATATCATTCACCGCAGGAGTTGATGGCAACGGTTAAAAATGTCGGTACACAGCTTTATGTCTTAAAAGAAGTCAGGGATGATTTTATACGTAAACTAAAAACACAAAAAAAAGTCTCAGGATTTGAAGTTCAGTTTTGTCGTAAGGATGGAAGTCAGATTTGGGCGTCGGTGCATGCTCGCCCTGTTTTGGATGAGAAAGGAACCCTGGTACTTATCGAAGGGATCATGACAGACATTACCGAGCAAAAACGGAAAACGGAAGAACTTCAGCAACGAGAAGCATATCTGCGGGAAGAAAATATTCGTTTACGATCGAGTATTAAAGATAGATATAAATTCGGTAATATTGTCGGCAAAAGCCCGGCCATGCAGGAAGTGTATGAACTCATTTTAAAGGCGGCTGTTACGGACGCAAATGTTATCGTGTACGGCGAGTCGGGAACCGGAAAAGAGATGGTGGCCGGCGCAATTCATGAAATGAGTGATCGTAAGGGCGGGAAGTTCATCCCGGTTCACTGCGGCGCCATACCGGAAAACCTGATGGAAAGTGAATTTTTTGGGTATAGAAAGGGCGCCTTCACAGGGGCCAATGCAGACAAAAGCGGTTATTTTGATATTGCTGACGGCGGAACCTTGTTTTTAGACGAACTGGGCGAAATCAGCCTGAAGATGCAGGTGAAACTTTTAAGGGTATTGGAAAGTAAAAGATATACGCCGGTTGGTGCAAATCAGGCGAAGTACTCCGATGTCCGCATTATTGCCGCAACAAATCGCAACCTTAAAGAACAAATTGAGAAAGGATTAATGCGAGAAGACTTTTTTTACAGAATTCATATTTTGCCGATTAACATGCCTTCTTTACGGAAACGTAGAGAAGACATCCCTTTGTTGGTAGATTACTTTACAAATCTTTTCGCTAAAGGTAAATCAACTCAACCCTTGAGTGGTGAAATGCATGAGGCTTTGCTCAAGTACAGTTGGCCTGGAAACGTTCGGGAACTTCAAAATGTTATTTATCGGTATCTCACGTTGAACCAGTTTGACATCATCCCGCCAACCGAAATAAAAAATTCAAAATCTGATGACGCCTCAAAAGCGTTTGCCGATAAAAAATTTATTTCTTTTAAAAAAGCCACAGAGAATTTCGAGAAAAATCTTCTGGCCGAAGCTTTGGAAATTCACCGCTGGCACCGGGAAAAGGCTGCTGCCAGTCTTGAACTCCCACTTCGCACATTCTACAGAAAATTAAAGAGACATGGCCTATAATGGCACAAATAATGCCATAATTGACAATATTAAATTATCAAATAATCTCAAATAAATATTAATTAAGAATCGTGACTTACTGCCAAAATTGGCAGTTTTCTCCCAAATTGGTCGCCAGTCTCTTTTCCCCTGCTTATCCACAACTCTATAAAATAACTATATATTTAATCTTTTAAGAACTTGGCATGCCCTTTGCTCTTAAAATTGGCACACCGTACGATCCAACACCTA
This sequence comes from Desulfobacterales bacterium, assembly GCA_041548585.1. Lineage (GTDB taxonomy): Bacteria > Desulfobacterota > Desulfobacteria > Desulfobacterales > UBA11574 > UBA11574. The sequence goes on from JBFESJ010000048.1 coordinate 14,225, forward strand.
AGCCCTGGAGGACAATCATGGCTAAGCGTCAGTTTTGCACACCGGGATGGCTGGAAGAAAGTGTACGAATTTATAGAGCGAACCCAGACGCCAAAAATAAGCTGAAGAAGCTTACGGCAAAGATTTGTTATCGTGTTAAATCCGATCCGGATTGGGGAATCAGTGAAGATATCATCTTTTGTGCCATTTTTGACAAAGGGGAACTGGGGACCCTGGATTTTTTAAATGAAAATGAAGCCTTTCAAGAGGCCGAATATCTGGTGGCGGCCACGACGCGGACCTGGAAAAACATATTAAGAAAAAAACGCGATTTTGTCACGGATTTAATGCTGGGGAAAATCAAGTTAGAACTGGGTACCAAAGTGAAGATGCTCGAGCTGGCTCTTCACGCAAACAATATTTTTGATTTTTTAACACAGGTTGATCTGCAGTTTCCTGATGAAATGTCAGCGGACGAACTGACATCGTACCGATCGAAAATGGAAACCCTTCAACGAGAAATAGGCCCCTGAAAGTTGTAAAGACTTCCCTTAGGGACCTAATTTTTATTCACTGATTAGCTAATGAAAGTTTTTAATAACATAAAAGGAAAAAGGAGGGACAAAAGATGTTCAACAAAATGAAATTTAACGTATTCTCTCAAACGGTGCTGATGGGATGTGTGGTGGCGATAGCCTTCATCGCGGGAATGCACTTAACAGCGGGGGCGGAACCGATTCAATCCAAGGCGGCGACCGTTGCGACGAAACAGGCCAACGCGAAGCTCTACAAGAGCCTGCCTTTTGAGGAGAAACAGGATTTCGATTCCGCGAATCGCGGCTTTATCGGCAGCCCCAAGTCTCTTATTATCAAGGATGCCAAGGGAAACGTGGTCTGGGACATGGAGTCCTACGCCTTTATCACGGACGACAAGAAGGCTCCGGACAGCGTCAACCCCAGCCTCTGGCGCAACGCCCAGTTGTGCAAGAAAGCCGGTCTTTACAGGGTCATGGACCGCGTCTATCAGGTCCGGGGCTTCGACCTCTCGAACATCACCTTTGTCCAGGGCGACAAGGGTTGGATCGTTTTCGATCCCCTGATCTGCGCTGAGACGGCAAAGGCCGCTTATGAACTTGTCACGAAGCACTTGGGCAAAAAGCCCGTGCTGGCCGTTATCTACAGCCACTCGCACGTCGACCATTACGGGGGCGTTCGCGGCGTTGTGGACGAGGCGGACGTCAAGGCGGGTAAAGTGAAAATCATCGCGCCCGAGGAATTCATGGAGCATGCCATCAGCGAGAACGTGACCGCGGGAAATGCGATGAGCCGCCGTGCGATCTACATGTACGGAGCTCTCCTCCCCCGCGGCGAGAAAGGCGGTGTGAACGGCGGCTTGGGTATGACGACCTCGACCGGCACAGCGGGCGTCATCGAACCCACGGAAATTGTGACCAAAACCGGTCAGGAGATTACTGTGGACGGTATAAAGATGGTATTCCAGATGACACCCGGCACCGAGGCACCGGCGGAAATGAACACGTATTTCCCCCAGTTCAAGGGACTGTGGTTGGCAGAGAATTGCACTGCGACACTGCACAACCTCTATACGTTGCGCGGTGCTCAGGTCCGCGATGGCAAAAAATGGGCCAGCTACATTGACGAGGCGATCGATCTCTACGGCAAGGAGGCCGAGGTCGTCTTCCAGAGTCATCATTGGCCCCGGTGGGGTAACGCGATCATCGTTGATTACATGAAGAAACAACGGGACGCGTACAAATATATCCACGATCAAGCGGTGCGTCTGCTCAACCACGGTTACACTTCGACCGAAATTGCGGAGATGCTCGAGCTGCCTCCGGAAATCGGGAATGTCTGGTTCAACCGCGGCTACTACGGGACGGTGAAGCACGACGCGAAAGCCGTCTATCAGAGGTATATGGGGTGGTACGACGCCAATCCCGCAAACCTCGACCCGCTGCCGTCCGAGCCTGCGGCAAAGAAGTTCCTTGAGTACATGGGGGGTGCCAAGAAGGTGATTGCCCGGGCCCGCAAGGACTTCGCACAGGGTGAGTACCGGTGGGTCGCCCAGGTGTTGAATCAGGTGGTCTTCGCCGAGCCAGACAATAAAGAAGCCCGTGAGCTTTGCGCCGATGCACTCGAGCAGCTGGGATACCAGGCCGAGTCCGGTCCCTGGCGGAGTACCTATCTCCAGGGCGCATTCGAACTCCGCAACGGTGTGCCGAGCTCCGGCGGAATTAACACGGCTAGCCCCGACACCATCAAGGCCATGCCGCCGCATATGGTTTTTGACTACCTGGCCGTAAGGCTCAATGGGCCCAAGGCGGCGGACAAGAAAATCGTGCTCAACGTGGACTTTATTGACCTCAAAGAGCAGTATGTGCTTACCGTGGAGAACGGTGTGCTTAATTACAGTCACGGGAAGCAGGAGGATAAAGCCGACGCCACGGTCAAGGTCACCAAAGCGACATTAGACGACATTCAGCTCAAGGAGGCAACAATTGAACAGAAGATCGAGTCGGGCGACGTCAAGATCACAGGGAAAAAGGAAGCGTTCGAAGAGTTTCTGGGACTCCTCGACACCTTCCCATTCTGGTTCAACATCGTGACGCCCTGATGTTACGTGTCAATAAGAATAATTTTCAAATACGATGCGGGCCGAGGCGCCAAAGCGTGCCTACAATGCATCTTCAGTAGCATACAAATCGTTGCAGGCCGATTTCGGGTTTCGCGCTGGTTGCGAAATCCGAAGCGCCTGATCGCTGACGTTGTAGATACCAGAATTGACCTTGCATTTTCAATCGGCGCTTATGTCATGCTTATTGAGATTGGGCTGCAAGCAACTTTTTGATTTCAATGTTTGGAATGAAAAAATATTGCTTAGCTCGAATCATTGTTGTTAGATATACTATAAAACATAGGTTTTATGTTTATAAAAAATCATATGGTATCATTTTCAATAAGGCAATCAATTCATAACTAATGGATCTCAAAAATGATGCTACAACCCCTGGACCAGATCCCACTGTGGGTGATTTTTCTGATCACAACACTCATACTCTTTACAGCAGCCGAAATAGGTTTTCATCTGGGGAAATGGCGAAAACGGCGGTCAAAAGGTGATGAGAAAGGACAAGCCGGAACAATAATGGGAGCCGCACTGGGTTTGCTCGCTTTCATGCTGGCATTTACATTCGGAATGGCTGGCTCTATTCATAACACTAGAAAGTCAACGGTGCTCGAAGAGGCCAATGCCATAGGGACAGCGTACTTGCGGGCTCAGATCCTTCCTGAACCTTACAGTTCGAAAATCAAAGGGCTTTTACACGAGTATGTGGATGTTCGAATAAAAGGCGCCCGGTCCATCGAATTTCAAAAACAGGCGATTACCAGATCCGAAGAGCTGAATAATGAGCTTTGGCTATTGTCAGTGGGTTTAGCAAAAGAAAATCCAAGCTCAATCTTCGCCGGGCTTTTTGTTAATTCTTTGAATGAAGTGATTGACCTTCACTCGAAACGCATAACAACGGGCTTACGTAACCGCATTCCGATGAGCATTAGAATAACCCTTTATTTCGTGGCCATCTTGGCGATGACGATGATGGGATACCAAGCCGGACTAACCGGTGTTCGTACCCTTATTCAAAGATTTGCCCTGATACTGGCGTTCGCTTCGGTGATGCTGCTTATTATAGAGCTTGATCGCCCGGGGAAGACGATAATTAATGTCAGTCAGCAGGCCATGATTGACCTGCAGGCTTCTATGGATAAGGCAAAGCACTGAGCCAAATAACCAGACACTTGTGCCTATTGTTCATAAATAAATTAATTCGTAATGAATGGGCATCATGAAGACCAGCAGAAAGATTTTATTCTTTATCCTGTCAGCTTTTCTGATGTCAGGCTGTGCAACAAACCATAAACGCAACCCCTTACCGGAAGCCTATGGAGACATTGCCCAGGTACCCTATATCCCCGATGCTCGATTCTGGGGAGATACACTGCCACCTGGAATTCAGGAAAGAATTGCCGAGATCAAAGAACAAATCCGAGAAAAAGAATCTGAAGCGAAATACAAGCCCATAGATTACCTTGCGATTTCCGGTGGCGGTGCCAACGGTGCTTTCGGTGCCGGCCTTCTAGTTGGTTGGACGGCGGCCGGCAACCGGCCGGACTTCAGGTTCGTGACCGGCATTAGTACTGGCGCGCTTATCGCACCATTTGCCTTTCTTGGCTCAGAATATGATGCGAAACTAAAGAAACTTTACACCACAACATCCACAAAAGACATCTGGAATATTGGGATCATCGCAAAAAGCGGCGCTTCCAACGCCCTGCAGTTGGTTCGTGAGATCATGTTGGCTTCAGCCTCCATACCCGGTGCGTTCAAACCGGTATACATCGA
>JBFESJ010000049.1:0-18576 GCA_041548585.1 Desulfobacterales bacterium
CCGGTGCTTGGAGTTGCCCCCATTTGGACTGGATCTTGACGACATCTCCCTGGATCAACCCTTTTTGGGCCATGGTTTTCGAATGCATGAGGACCGGCGTGTGCCAAGCGACTTTTGTCAACGGGTCCGGAATTTCACACAACCAGGGCAGATTTGCCCCTCTGCCGTCAAAAAACCGGATGGAAGGAGTGGCCGTGAATACCAGATCCGAATCTAAAGGCGCCGCCATCTTTTCAAAAACATCGGCAACGGTATGCGGTACCGTCCCATTCCAAGGGCCGGAAGGTTTCCGGTGATACGTTCCGCCCCGTCGAAAGGTTTGCAGCCGGTCTTTTTGACCCCGAAGGGTTCCATTTTGAACCAGATGTTTAAAAAGGTAGGTTTTAAAGTTATCAACCGAGAGGTCATATCCGAATGCGGCTTCAAGGAACACATCCCCGATATCCGGAGCATTTGTCAATCGCCCCATGGCCGGTTGCAGGGTGCCGCCGATGCCCGTTTTGCCTTGATATTCACCCCATGTTTCAAGCGGCAGGGCCACTGGAAAAATAAGGTCCGCATATCGCGCGGTTTCATCCATAACGTTCGTGAAACTGACCACAAAAAGAGATTTCGCACTCAGGGTGCCTTTTACGCCGCTACCCGGTGGCAGGGAAAACACAGGATTCGTATTGTTGAGCAGTAACAGGTCTGCAGGTCCTGCTTTCAGGGTTTTGAAAAAATCGATGACTTCGGATCGTTTCCCGGCAATTTCCACACGGTGTCGATGTTCAAAATCAAAAAGTTTTAATTGTGGATCCAGAATGAGATTCAAAAGATTCACGGCCACGTTGGTCTGCAGATCGTTGTTCCCCGATGAACCGGTTCCGATGCCAAGGATCAACGGCATTCGAGACTCCAATAACCGGGACAAGAGCACTTGAAAATGTCCCTCGGATATACCCGAACGTCCGGTGACGCGAATTCTGGTATATGTCGAAGCCGTTGCTGCAATCAGGGAGCGGAGTGATTCCGGCAGATGCTTTCCCCGGCCCAATTTCAAAACTTCGTTCATCAGCGCAAGAACAATGGCGGGTTCCCCGCCGGGAGCACATGGAATCCACAGATCGGCATTTGCCCCGGTTAGAGACTGGTAAGGGCTGACATGGAAAAACAGGTTCTTTGACCCATTTTTCAAAGAATGCATGGCTTTGAATTTTCGGGCATACTCAACCGGAGACAGCCAGGTTTCCAAGAAATCCGCGCCGAATGAGACCAGCATATCGGCGTTTTGCATGTGGTATGAGACAAGTCCATTGCGTCCGAAAACCTTTTCATTGGCGGCTTTGATGGATTCATAGGTAAAGGGCTCAAACACCAGAGGACCGGAGGATTGCCATCTTTCAAGGGATTGTGCGAACAGCTTCATAAGGCTTTCACCTTCGATTTCCGTCAGCATCCGTACCCGATTCGGTCCTTTTTTTGCGGCCATGGCAGCCTTGGCTTTGAACAACGCCTTTGCCTGGGAAAAGGGAATCGGCCGCCATTCCCCCTTGTCTTTCATCAGCGGCGTTTTGATTCTGTCCGGGTTGTATATTCTCTGCAAAGCAGACTGGCCTCGTATGCAGAGCTTGCCCTTGCTGATGGGATGGAGGGGGTTCCCTTCAATTTTGATCACCCGCCCTTCCCTGTTTTTGGCGAGAATACCGCAACCCGCCGGACACTCCCTGCAGGTAGAGGCATACCAGGCGGCTTCCCCGGTCACCATATCGTCGGGAGCATGAACCAAAGAGAAGAGTGTTTTGTCAGCTTCATAGGTGCATCCGGAAGCGATGGAGAGACTTCCGGTGCCGGCAATTTTGAGAAAGGTTCGCCGATCCATTTGCAACAGCTTCTCCTCGAACAACAGAATACAAAAACAATAAACGGTGAAATATAAAAAAGGTTTGGCCATGAAAAAGCATCAATGATAAAGACCAGAAGATGCTTTTTGAAGTGGTTTTCATTATATCGGCATGAAATAATTTTTGTCAAGAGATGTGAAACAATGCGGTGGGGCCGCTTTTTATGATTTGTCAGATCGGACAATTTCCTGTATAAAACACTGCGGAATCGGTATCCAGGTCCGTCCGAATTGTGTATCGGCTAACACATTAAATTTTTTTTTTAAATCTACTTAAATTTCGATGACGTTATGAAGCGATTGTGTATATTGACGACCGTGCTTCTCTTTTCGGCAGTTTCATCGCTTTGCTGGTCTTTACAACTGCATTTGCCGGACAGATCCTATCAGGGCGATATGGTCGTGGGTAAAGTTGAACCGCCGTCCATGGTGTACGTGGGTGGAAAAGAACATCCCGTAAGCGCCGGAGGTTATTTTGTTGTTGGCGTTCCGCGCCAGAGGAAAAAGGATCTTTCAGTCTGGTCGAAAAAAGGCGATAAAAAAGTAGCGAAGATTGTCCGAATACTCGCATACAACTGGAAAATTCAGCGGATTGACGGTCTGCCCACACCGTATGTCAATCCGTCGCCGGAAGGCCTGAAACGAATCAAAAACGACAATCAGAGGATTCGAACCCTACGGCAGGCCAAGCCGAATCTTGTGCCGCTCTTTTTAGAGGATAGATTCATCCCCCCTGTAAAAGGACCCATTACCGGGGTGTTCGGCAGTCAGCGGATACTGAACGGTCAGCCACGCCGCCCCCACAGCGGTGTTGATTTTGCCGCCCCCATGAACACGCCTGTCTTCAGCCCTGCGGCCGGCGTTGTGCGGCTTGTGGCCGGAAACATGTATCTTATGGGAAACACGCTAATGATTGACCACGGTTTGGGTGTACAATCGATTTTCATTCACCTGAATCGCATCACCGTTCAAGAGGGTGCCTATGTCAAGCAAGGCGCCGTTATCGGTCGTGTCGGCAAAACAGGTCGCGCCACAGGTCCGCACCTGCATTGGGGCGTCAGCGTTGGGACCATCCCGGTGGACCCCGCCCGGCTGCTGAATAAAATCACCGGGATTCCCTGATGAAGGATATCTCTGTTAATCAAGATGTAACACCACGGAAAAGCTGTTGAAAATGGCCCAGACCGAATCGTCCTTTTGAAGCCTCAATCGCCGGCAGCTTTCGCTCGTCACCACAGCGCACAACTCCGTTCCATCGGAAATACGCACCACATACTCGGTGGTGACCTTCCCTTTAATGATGCGGTCAATGGTTCCGCAAAGCATGTTCTCCGCCGAACATTCGGGCACCTCATCTTTTTTCAACAGGATCACCCAAGGGGCTTTCACTTCGGCGGTGATCAGCGATCCTTCTTTGAGGCCGAGTCTCTCCAGACTGTTGTTTGTAATCACTGTGGTAATACGATCGCCTCCAATGGTGACCAACTCGACGTTCGTCTGGATGTCCCCTTTCTGAATGGCGCTAATTTTACCGAAAAAAGTGTTTCGCGCGCTGGTCTTGCGTCGGGACTCTTTTTCCATGAAAAATTTGGTTACGTATCGAATATCATCATCGGAAAACGACACATAGGATGTGGTTAAATTGGGTGTTGAATGCCCTAAAATCTGTTGAACCACCGGCAGCGGCACATTATTCTGCATGAGTTCAACGGCACGCGACTTCCGAATTGCATCCGGCGCTCCCAATTCTTTGAGAAAGCCGCAAGCCACTGCACGTTCATAAAACTTTCGACGGACGTGACCGGGATCCACTTTGAACAGATTTCTCAGAGACTTCTTGAAAGCAGGCTCAGCGAGCGCCTTTTGGATTTCAACGGTGAGCGCCTCTGAAATCTGAACTTCCCGGGGCGGACGATCAAGGTTTGTATCCGGATTACACAAAACAACCGATTGCCTCTGACAGTCAATGTCTTGAAATGGGTTAAGTGCCAAAACTTCGCTCAACTTGGCCCCGGTGTATCGTATCAGTAAAAAAATAAGCAAAATGCGCTTTCGGGACAACTGCACATCCACCCGTGACGAACCCTTCACCCACTCGCGAAAGGATTGTTCCAGCCGGCTAAGCTGAACGGTGTCCAGACACTGAAGCTCTTGGGGTGCAGTAACGATGCGGCCATGACTTGGATGCGCCGCTAGGGGCAACGTGTCATGATGCCCCTCATTCGATTTTTTGCTGCTGGTTTTCCGGTCCATATCCCCTTCTCGGCCAGCAATTGTTCCGGCCGTTTTAAGAACTGATGCTCTTTTATTTTTGACATGGTTATTGAATTTTTTTCAAGGAGGCCCGATTTTTCTTGACTTATACTGAACCTCTCTTTATATTGACACGAATTATATTATTATCGTGTCTGTTTTGTCAAGCTAAACATTTTGAAGGAGATCCATCATGTTTTTTCATACCGCCGGTATCGAAATTGCTCCCTGGATTCCACCCCTTGTCGCCTTTGTCATTTCATTTTTTACCTCCATGGGAGGGGTCTCGGGGGCCTTTCTTCTGCTTCCTTTTCAAATGTCGTTTCTCGGATACACCAACCCGTCGGTCAGCGCCACCAATCAGTTGTTCAACATCGTAGCCATCCCCAGCGGCGTATATCGCTACTGCAAAGAAGGTCGAATGGTGTGGCCGCTCACGTGGGTTGTGGTGGCCGGCACCCTTCCCGGTGTGTTTATTGGCGCGGTGGTGCGCGTGACGTATCTCCCCGATCCGAAAAATTTCAAGCTATTCGCCGCCGCTGTCCTGATGTATATCGGGATCAAGATGGTCCGGGACCTTTTACAAAAACGTACCGGCACTTCCAACAAGGCCGAGAGTGAAAAACGCTTTCAGGAACTCATACACAATCACCGAAAAAAGACGGCCAACCCGGAAACAGCAGGCAAAGTATCGCTGCCCGCGGTAACGGTTACCCATTTTAATTTGAAACGACTCGGATACACATTTTACGGCGCACAATTCGACGTTCCGTTCTGGGGTATTTTTTCCCTCAGTTTTTTCGTCGGCATCGTCGGCGGCATATATGGAATCGGCGGTGGATCCATCATTGCACCTTTTTTTGTGACCTTTTTTGGACTGCCGGTATATACCGTGGCCGGCGCCGCACTTATGGGAACATTTGTTACCTCGGTAGCCGGCGTCGCCTTCTATCAGGCCATCGCACCGTTTTATTCCAATATGTCGGTGGCCCCGGATTGGCTCTTAGGCATTCTGTTCGGAATGGGCGGTATGTTCGGTATGTATCTCGGGGCCCGGTTTCAAAAATTTGTACCGGCCAGAGCCATTAAATGGATGCTTGCAGGAATCATCGTCTTTACCGCACTAAAATATGTCGCGGCTTTTTTCGGGCTGTAAAAGCGGACTGCTTTTGGTTAAGCGGTTCTCAAGCTGTAACCGATAATTCCCACCAAAATTATTATAATTCCAATGCCTCCGGTTAAATTGGGATGGGAATTCAGTTTAAATGATTTTTCGCTGGATGTTCAACGCTTCTTTATCCATAAATTTTCCCATAACATAAAGCCTGATCTTTTTGCTTCTGGGGAACTCTTTCCTCAAAAGGGTTTTAAGCAGCTTTTTCAGTTTATCAGGTGGTATCAAAAATCTGTCTTTAAAATAACCATCTTCAACAACCAAGAGCTTCTTTTTATCTACTTTGACGATAATAACCGTTCGATTGCGCTTGTAAGTCTTCAAATCCAGATAGTGCCCCAGTGGCAGCTTTTCCAACCGTTCGCAAACAGCGTCGATTATTTTTGTTTTGTCAATCACTGTACAACCGAAGAGTTTGAGTGTTCGTTATACGCGTATCATTCGTCACTTGAAATTTTTTTAAGCCCAAATCCCACCCAGGCATAAGCGCTTTCTGGCGTAAGCGCTGCCGTCGAGCCATGCACCTTCACCTGCTCTGTGACGATAAACCCCCTTTGGGTGAGTTCCTTCTCTATAGACGCAGCTTGCGCGTCATCGAAACCGGAGACCACCAGCAAGTCTCCCTTTAGGGGTAAAAGGCGACGGTAGTGATCGAACATTTCCATATGCGTGGGGGCCTGGAGGTTGGCCAGGATCAAGTTGAATCTTCCAGAAACAGCATCTACCGATCCAAGAAAGAATTTGAACCGATCTTCCATCTGATTCAATGCCAAATTTTGCATGGAAGCCCGTATGGATCCAATCCAAATGTCGCATCCCAATGCAGTGCCGCCGTTTTTTAAAGCCGCCGCAAGCCCTAAAATTCCCGAGCCGCAACCGATGTCCAGAATTCGGGCGTTTTTTTTGATCTCCAATCGATGCAGGATAGTCAGCGCTGCTTTTGTCGAGGGATGAGCCGGGGGAAAGGAACGGGAGGTCTTCAGAATCAGGCAGTCTTCTCCCTTTTTGGGTTTTCTGATGCTGTGGGGAGAACGAACGACTAAATTTCCTATGCGATAGAACATCTGCCATTACCGATTCTGTTATTTACCCATTCAATGAGCGCTCAAAAACAGTAAATGCACCTACTCTTCCATTTCGGACAGACAGGTCATAAAATCATCGGCAAATTTGGACTGGATCCTCTCCTCCTGTCCAAATTCCGAGACATCCGTGGCCACATTTCGTTTAGCGCCGTATTCAACATCCCAGCCCTTTTCCTTCAACATTTCGATCAGTTTTTCGGCCTGTTCTTTTGTGGCATCGTCGCCGATGTTTCGTTCTACGATAAAAAATTTCATTTCATCATCCTTTGTTCAGATCTTGTCGGGTTGTTAAGTAATTCAATGGATGCTTTAAAACGAAAGTCGCTCCATCGTATTTTCCGAAAGGCTACATATTTGATAATCGATATAGCACATCTATTAGCAATGGAGCAACAGGTCGTTGATCACCCATCATTCAATCCCGCACTTTAAATTTTTCACGGGTAACAATATATAGAAATATTTATTAATTTTTATATCATCCAATGCGCTTCATTTTGTTTGCGCCCAATTAGAGCTTAATCTTTTTCCGGTTTTGTCGGTGATATGTCTTGAAAAGTTCCCAGCGACTTGAGAGAATTAATATTGATGCACTCGTAAAAAATCTTTTGTAAGCGACATTTGATCATATGGGGGCGTTTTACGAAACCATCAATATTGGAAAGGAGAATGAAAATGAAAGACCGCTTCAATATTTTCCCGGTGGGCGTTATAAGAAAACAGAACGAAGATGTCCGGATTGAAATTTACGAAAAATATCGTGATGCGCTTTTGGGGCTCGATGATTTCTCTCACATTACCGTATGTTACTGGTTTCATGAAAATGACACCCCTGAAAAAAGAAAAACCATGCAGGTCCATCCCAGAAAAAACAAACAAAACCCGTTAAGAGGCGTATTTGCAACCCATTCACCACTAAGACCCAATCTGATTGCGTTATCCGTCTGCAACATACTGTCTATAAAGGATACCACCATTTTCATCGAAAAGATCGACGCCCTGGACGGTTCCCCGGTAATCGACATCAAATGTTTTATTCCCAGCCGTGCTTTGGCGTCGGAAATAAAGTTGCCCGACTGGGTGTAACAAAGGCAAGGCTATGTTGACAGATCTCTCAGGCCAGATTGAAAGAATAACATACACCAATGAAGAAAACGGTTATACCATTGCCAGGGTTAAGGTTTACGGGCAACGGGATCTGGTAACCGTTGTTGGCTATTTAATGTCACCGACCCCCGGCGAAATTCTCAGCATGCGGGGGGAATGGGTCAATCATCCCAAATTCGGTGAGCAGTTCAAGGTGGTTGAATACAAAACAAAGGTTCCGGCAACGGTTTTTGGGATCCAAAAGTATTTGGGTTCCGGACTCATCAAGGGGCTTGGTCCGGTCATCGCGGGTCGCATCGTTAAAAAATTCGGCAAAAAAACACTGGATGTCATTGAGAATGAAATCGAAAAACTGGCCTTGGTTGAAGGGATCGGCAAAAAACGCATTGGCATGATTCAAAAGGCATGGGACGAACAAAAAGAGATTCGTGAGGTGATGATGTTTCTGCAATCTCATGGGGTCAGTTCCGGCTATGCCACCAAAATATTTAAACAATACGGGAATCGATCCATCGCGGTCGTAACGGATAACCCCTATCGCCTGGCAATGGATATTTTTGGTATCGGATTTGTGATTGCCGACAGTATTGCAGAAAAACTCGGGTTCCCCAAAGATTCGCCGTTGAGGGTCGAGGCCGGCATCCTCTATGTCCTCCATCAACTTTCAGACGAAGGTCATGTCTTTTACCCGTATGAACATCTTGTGAAGAAGAGCCAGGAAATTTTAGGTGTTGAAAGGGATGTTGTGGTTCATGCCCTCGGCAGCCTCGCCATAGACAAAAGAATTGTTCTTGAAGATTTAAATGAAAGCATGGAAGAATTTAAAGAAAACAACAAAGGCGTATATCTGGCCAAGTTCCATCTGTGTGAAACGAGCATCTCCACGCGATTGAAGACTCTGTTGGCCGCACCCAAATCCATCCGCCCTGTCAACGTAGAAAGCGCACTAGAGTGGGTCCAGGGACAACTGGATATCAGCCTGGCTGAAAATCAGGCCAAGGCGATACGATGTGCGGTTGAAAACAAAATCATGGTCATTACCGGTGGACCGGGTACCGGTAAAACCACAATCATCAACGCGGTTTTAAAAATCTTTTCCAGGCTCAGCATAAAAACACTGCTGGCGGCCCCTACGGGCAGAGCCGCGAAACGAATGAGCGAGACCACAGGTCATGATGCCAAGACCATCCATCGTCTGCTGGAGTATAGTTTCACCAAGGGGGGATTTCAAAAAAACGAGGAAAAACCGCTCAATTGCGACCTGCTCATCCTAGATGAAGCTTCCATGATCGACACCATTCTGATGTACCACTTGATAAAGGCCATTCCAACCTTTGCAACGGTTATTCTGGTCGGTGATGTCAACCAATTGCCGTCTGTTGGGGCGGGTTATGTTCTCAATGATATCATTGCATCCGGCACCGTTCCTGTTGTGGCGCTGAACGAAATCTTCCGCCAGGCCAGAGAAAGCCGGATTATTGTGAATGCCCACAACATCAATAACGGAATCGTTCCAACATTTGAAAACGATATGCCGGACAACGATTTTTATTTTATCCAACAGGAAGATCCTGAAAAAGTCCTGGAGATAATACTGGAGCTAACAAAAGAACGTATCCCCGGACGTTTCGGGTTGGACCCGGTTGACGACATTCAGGTATTAACCCCCATGCACAAAGGCACGGTGGGGGCCGGAAATCTCAACACCCAGCTTCAAAAAACCCTCAACCCTGTTCAGGAGGAAATCACACGGGGAAACCGCAATTTCAGGCTGAACGATAAGGTCATGCAGATCAGCAACAATTATGACAAGGAGGTGTTCAACGGTGACATCGGCAGGATTACCGATATGCGACCGGATGACAATGAGATGACGGTAACGTTTGACGGTCGGGATGTTCCGTATGAGTTTTACGAGCTGGATGAATTGGTTCTGGCGTATGCTGTTTCCGTACACAAGTCACAGGGCTCGGAATATCCGGCCGTTGTGCTCCCTGTTGTCACCCAGCATTATATCCTTCTCCAGCGCAACCTGATTTATACTGCCGTAACAAGAGGTCGAAAGTTGGTGGTTATGGTCGGTACCCGAAAAGCACTCGCCATGGGCGTTAAAAACGATAAAACGCAAAAACGGTTTACATACTTAAGACATAGACTGATTTGAAACATCATGTTTCGGCATCAACTCTTGCTGGAAGTAATCGTTTGGAAGGACGTAATTTGCTGCTTGACTTCACGGCTTTTGCATTTCGGGCATTCAAACTTTTTCTTTTCATACTCTGAAAGTTTCAAGATCAGGGTAAAGGGCTTTTTACATTTTTCGCAAATGAATTCGTATGTAGGCATGGCAACCTCCTTTTACATATGAAATCTCTCAATTCTTAAATATAAAATGCCGAAGATGATCGAACGTCCATTTTTTTTATTTGTTTATAAAAGTCATCTCAAAAATGTAGATTACGTTCAAAGACAAGGCGCGAGCCGACGAAAAAGCGCAGCATACAAGGGAGTATGTGAGCATTTTGAAGAGGCTCGCAACACCGTAATTGGGCGTTAGATGTATTTTTGAGATGGCTTTTAGTTACCTATACTTATTTAATACCTTCTTAGGCGCATACGATCAACATATTTTCTTAATCTTGAAAAAAATCTCTAAATTAAGTGTTCGTTAAATTCTTCCTTTCAAGTAATTTTGTCTCTTTGTTTCCGGAAATTTTTCAATGGCATAGCGCAGCATGGTTCGAGGCATTTTCTTGTAATGTTTTTTTAAAAATATCTCTTCGATATTCATATCCCGCTTCCCGACCTCACGGAGCATCCATCCCACGGCTTTGTGAATTAGATCTTCCTCATCGTTTAGCAGGATCTTTGCAATTTGAAGAGTTTCTTCATACCTCCCATTCTTGATAAAATGAAAAGTTGACAGCATGGCAATCCGTCGTTCCCATAAATCTTTGGATTTTGCCAGTCTGAAAAGGGGATCTTTATTCTTGTCCATGAGATAGTCCCCGACAATATGATGTGCGGTCACGTCAACAAGATCCCAGCTGTTTATGAATTTTGTATTTTCCAGGTATAGCCTGTAAATCCTTTCTTTTTTGGTTTCATTTCCTTTCAAATATTTGCGAACCAGAATCAGAAGCGCCAGAAGCCGCTCCTCATGAATTTCTGATCCGAGCAGCGACTTGACGTCTTCGAACGCCGTATCCTGAAATTCTTTGGCCAGCTTCCGCAAGTCAGGGACCCTGACGCCGATAAACACATCTCCCTCACCATACTCACCGGGGCCGGTCTTAAAAAATCTTTGGAAAACCTCGGCCGTCTCCCTGTTTGCAAGCTGTTTTAACCTTTTTTTAATCGTTTGAACCTTCATCATATAAAGAAAAAGATCTCTTATACGGGCACTGAGGGTCATCGCCATGTGTTTTCTTAAAAGACGATATGTGGGTCAGCAGCGCAATTTTTCGAAGTGATCCGATATTTAGGGTTTTTTGCACCGTTCTTTATGCGAAATCAAATCGTTCACAAATCCTAAAATATTGGATCACGCTGCAATGTCAAGGTTCATAGCGCCTTTTAGGAAAATATATGGCGATGGGTCACCTTCAGCGAAACTCACCTGTATAAGATTTATCCAAGTGATTTCAGACAAGGCTATGCCGGAAAAAAGGAGGTACCAAAGCTTGAGGTTATTATGTGTTGGAATTTAAAAAGCGTCTCCCAAAACTAAACAGGATTGGGAGACGCCAAATAGGTTTAAGCGGCAAGACTGAATGCTTTTTCAGTCGCATTTCGGATTTCTTCCGGCGTGAACGGTTTGGGGAGGTAATCGACAGCACCCATCCTCGAAGCTTCTACGGCTGTCTCGATACTTGCATATCCGGTAATGATAATGACCATGGTTTCCGGTCTCCGGTCACGAATCGCCTTCAGGAGTTCCAGGCCTTTGACTTCGGGGATCTTCAGGTCTAAAAGAACCAGCTTATACGCTTTTTCTTCGATCTTTTCAAGGGCCTCGGCTTTGGTGGCCGCCTGGTCCACATTAAAATCATTCTTTGAGAGTATTTTACGAATGTTGTTGTTGACAGCCACTTCGTCGTCGATCACCAAAATTTCCGCCTGAACGGTTTCTTTGGGGAATTCAATGACATCTGCCGATACTTCGGGCGTTTCTGTCATCATTCGTGCAACATTCTTTTTGAGTTCTTCATATGGTATGAACGACACACCTTCATGCTGCATGTTCAGAACATATTCAGGACCGGTTATGGTTGCGACCTCTTCATAATTAAAGGGATAGTCGATGCCGATCAATTTTTCAGAATCAAACCCTTTTGCTTTGGCAGCCTTTTTCTTTTTGGCTTTCAGCTGCGGGCATTCTCCGGTTTTGTTCCCGCCTTTACAGGTATTCCCCAGCTTTTTAAAAATATCGCAAACCATATTCCCAAGGGCGCAATAATTTTCCAGGGTTTCCGGAGCGGCTTCAACCACCGGCATATCCGAAGGTCCAAGTTTGTCTGCAAAATCGGCACCGGTATATTTCGCCACCTCTTCTCTGTCAAAGGGAATATCGATATCGATAATCTCTTTTTCCTTCTCAGTTGTGGTTGCCTCAACCAATTTTCCGGACAGGGCCAGTTCAACCGTCGACCTTAACTCATCCGGGGTAAAGGGTTTTGAAAGATAGTCCAACGCCCCCAGTCGTATCGCTTTTACCGCTGTATCGGTGGAAGCATAGGCTGTGATCATCACGGCTTTGGTCAACGGCCATTCCTTTTTCACAAGTTTCAATAATTCAAGGCCGTTCATTTCCGGCATCACAATATCGGAGATGAGAAGCGCGAATGAATCTTTGGCCATTTTTTCAAGGGCTTCTTTAGCACTGGTGGCGTGAATTATCTCATAATCATTTTTCGCAAGAATCTTCTCTACATTTTTACAGATCTGATCTTCATCATCCACGACCATTATCTTTGTTGCTGATGTTGCCATTTTTTCCTCCTTCATTATTTTTTATCGATTTTTTTAATTTTTTTCTTTTGCATTTATTTTTGCCACACTGCGTTGCATATTGCGTGCCACAAGCGGATAAAACACATATATTATTGATATTACTTATTTTATGAAGATGTTGATTTTGCGGTGGAGAAGAGAGGTATAAAATAAATATACACTTGAAACCGAAACAAAGGGAAAAATTGTAAACGTGAAAGGGTTTTGACTCGATGTTGATTCATTGCGGATAAAATTTGGTAACTAATTGATTTTGCTGGAGATGAATCGATTCTGTTGAACGGTGAGTGGGATTTGCCCTCCTATTTTCCGGGCACCGTCTCAAGCATCTATGGTTTGTATAATAAAAATATACAGGGTATAAGTTCTCCATATTTTACCCTAACGATAGGGTTTATGCGTCCGGCTAGGCGGATCGAGGAAGTTTGATATGATGTTTTTTCATTAACGTCTGAAAGTTGGTTCTCTGAAGACCCACTTTTTGGGCTGCACGGGTGACGTTCCAATCGTTTTTCATCAATGCATTCATCACGAAATTTTTTTCAACTTTTAGTACCGCTTTTTGGCGGATTTCTTTTTTGATTCGTTTAAGGTCATCATTGGTTTCAGGAATATGGTCGATCAATTCTTCAATATCAGCCATCTCTCCCAGAAACGGAAGCTCTTTATATGTGATTTTGTCTTTTTCGCACAAAATGACCGCCCGTTCGATGATATTTCTCAGTTGTCTGACGTTTCCAGGCCAATCATATGCGGTCAAACGGGCCACTGCATCATCATCAAACCCGACGACCTTTTTTCCGACATCAAGGCAAAATTGATTCAGAAAATGATAGGAAATGGGTAAAATATCCATCTTTCTCTCCCTCAAAGGGGGAATAATGATCGGATATACAAAAATACGATAATAAAAATCTTCCCTGAAAGAACCGGCGCCAACCATTTCTTCAAGATTCTTATTGGTAGCAAAAATCAATCGGACATCCACTTTTTGGGTCTCCGTGCTCCCAAGGGGCAGGAATTCTCGGTTTTCCAGAAACCTTAAAAGTTTGCTCTGAACATTCAGGCTGATATTGCTGATTTCGTCCAGAAATACGGTTCCGCCGTTTGCCAGCTTGAAGATGCCGTCTTTGTCGTTGTGTGCACCCGTAAAAGCCCCTTTGGCATAACCGAAAAGCTCGCTTTCCAAGAGGGTGTCTGACAAGGTCCCGCAATCTACGGCAAAAAATACCTTGTCCTTTCTATCGCTGTTGGCATGGATCGCCCTTGAAATCAACTCCTTGCCGGTTCCGCTCTCACCGTAAACGAGTACCGTAGCGTCGGTGGGGGCAACCTTTTGAACCATGGAGATGACCTTGTTAATTTTTGGGCTGTCTCCGATGAGTTGATGAGAAAAGGATCTTCGGCGCTTTTTCCGTTCTCTGAGCTTTCGATTCTGGAGCAGCATTTCTCTTTGCATCAAAGCCTGCTCAACAACCGAGCGCAGTTCGTGCGGCGTAAACGGTTTTGGCAGATAGTCAAAGGCGCCCATCTTCATAACTTCAACGGCCGAAGAAACACTGGCATAACCGGTGATAACGACAACCATGGTTTCCGGTTGGGTCGCTTTCAATCGCCGGAGAACCTCCATGCCTCCCAGGTTACTCATTTTCAAATCGGTAACCACCACATCAAACACTTCTTCATCCATCATTTTTAAGGCGTCATATCCGCTGAGGGCATACTGGACCTCATAATCCTTTTTGGACAGTATTTTGACGCAATTCCGGCAAATCGCCGGCTCATCATCAATAATGAGGATAAGGGGGTTAGGGATGGCCATCTTGACTTCCTTGGTCGCGAGGGAATCTGATTGTGAATGTCGCACCCTGATCCGGCTGGCTTTTAACGCTTATATCACCACCGTGCCGTCCGATGATTCCGTGTGTAATGGCCAAACCAAGGCCGGTTCCGATTTCCCGGGTGGTGAAAAAAGGATCAAAAATTTTATTGATATTCTCAGCAGAAATCCCTTTCCCGGTATCGCTAATGTTAATTTCAACAAATTTATCGTCCGGAGAAAATGCCGTTGAAACCGTGATTGTTCCCCCTGGATCAGTGGCATCGGTGGCATTGAGGATAAGATTGATAACCGCCTGTTGTATCTGTTCTTTATCCAACAGCAATTCCGGGATATCGTCGGAAAATTGAATTAACATTTTTATATCCTTGAATTCGGCCTGCTTACGGGTTAACTGAATACATTCCGTAATAATGTCGTTGATGTTGTGATACTTTTTGGCCGGCTTTGTCTGACGGGCAAAATCGAGAAGGCTGGCAACGATTTTGCGGCAGCGAAGCGTTTCATTGGTGATTGTTTCCAATTCCTCATACATCGTGGTGTTTGGTTTGATGTCCTCCTGGATCAACATTGCTGTGGTCAGAATGGTGGTCAGGGGGTTGTTGATTTCATGCGCAACACCGGCGGACAAGCGGCCGATGGATGCCAGCTTGTCCTGCTGCATCATTGCCTGTCGGGCATTGATATCCGCGGTAATGTCCCGGGAAAGCTCGATGGCGCCGATGATCTCGCCGTTTTCAAAAAGCGGGTATGCGGAGATTGAATAATAGACATTTTTATTATCTTTGTCTTTGTGGATATGGGTTTCCTTGGAGGGTTTCCGGGTTTTGAGTGTTTCCTCAAGGGGACATTTATGATTTTCACCGGAACATGGAACCGACAGCCTGTGGGTAATTTCATAGCAGTATCGGCCGATGGCTTCCTTTGGTTTTAGGCCTAATTTCTTAAGTAGGGTTTCGTTGATATCCAGAATCCGGTAGTCGGATCCGATAATCATAACATCTTCTTGAATCAGTTCATTGATGAAAAGATCATACATGGCCCTGTTCCGGTTGTATTCCTTTAATTTTTGCCGCATTTGAATTTTTTCAAAGGCCCTTTCCAGCGCCATTTCCAGAGCATCATCATTAATCGGTTTTGTGATAAAATCGGTTGCCTCGTGCTTTAAACTTTTTATGGCAAGCTCCAAATCCCCGTGGCCGGTCAGCATGATGACTTCTGTTTCCGGATTTTTGCCTTTAATTTGTCGAAGAAGCTCAATACCATCAACGCCGGGCATTTTTATATCGGTGATCACCACTGGAATATCGGCATCTTTTAAGATATTCAAAGCCTGCACGCCATTTTCAGCCGTAAGAACCGTATAGCCGGAATCGGACAAAGAAATATCCAAAACTTCCCGGAGATCAGGCTCATCATCAACCAGTAAAATTGTTTTTTTCATAGTTTTGAGTCCTCGGCAGGGAAGGTTATATGAAAACAGGTTTCCCCTTTTTCATTCATGGATGTTTTGATGTCCCCGCCGCAATCTTTGATAATTCCATAACTTATTGAAAGACCGAGGCCGGTGCCTTTGCCGACTTCCTTGGTCGTAAAAAAAGGTTCGAATATTTTGTCGGCGATGGCGCCAGAAATCCCTATACCGGTATCCCGGATCTCAACAACCACCATATTTTTATCTAATTTTGTTTTTAGTGCGATTTTTTTAGTGCCCGTGGCAGGCTCGGGAGACCACCACTTTTCTTCTATGGCATCTCTTGCATTTAAAAGAAGATTGATAAACACCTGTTCCAGCCTGTTGGGATCTGCCATTATCGTTGGTAGATTTTTGTCAATATCCCAGACCACATGGATGCCTCTGACTTTGAGCTGTTCACTGAAAATATCAAAAGCTCTTTTCAACACGTCGTTGACCTGCACCTCACCCAACACCACATCCGATTTCCGGGCGAACTGCCGCATATGGCTGATAATGTTAGCGCTGCGATTCACATTGTGGTCGATCTTTTCAAGCATGGTATAAAGGTCTTTGTCTTCGATGCTTTTTTTATTCTTTATTTTTTTTAAGCAAAAGTTACTTGCGGTTTTAATTACCGAAAGGGGTTGGTTCAATTCGTGCGCAATGCCGGTGGCCATTTCTCCCAGCGTTGCCATTTTGCCGGCATGAATGAGCTGCTGTTCGGCTTCAAGCCGTTTGGTGATATCGCTGGTCGTAACAAGAAGTACTTTTTGCCCCAGGTACTCCGACGGTGAAATTCGGATCGCGACAAAAAGCGTTCCGCCGTCTTTGTTGACATGTTTAACCTGGTTTATGTAAGCGGACGTCATGATTTTAAAGGCATAATGATCTTTTTCTTCGACCAGAAACAAGTCCAGAAAAGATCTCTGGGTGATCTCATCCTTTTCATATCCGTAGACGTCTTTTACACTTTTATTGCAGTCGAGTATTTCAAGGGTATTCACGTCCAGCACAAAAACAGCGTTTGGGATATTGTTGAAAATGGCGTAATATTTTCGCTCGGATTTTTCAAGCCGCTCTTCGAGTTGCTTCATACGGGTAATATCGAGACACACTTCCATGACCGAAATGATATTTCCTTTTGCATCCTGTATCGGGGAAGTTCTGGCCAACCAGTGTGTTGTTTTTCCGTTCTTATCTTTGCCGGTTTCTTCACCGTAATGGGGCAGGCCGTCATTGAATGTTTTTTCCACCGGACAGACCTTGCATTTTTCATCACGCTGCTTATACACGCAATAACAGAAATCTCCGGGTGTTGGATTAAACGTTTCTTCAAATTCTCTGTTGTAGCTGATCAGTTGGTAATTTCTGTCCTGAATGGTAATCAAACAGGGGACAAGTTCAAACAGATTTTGATATTCATCTCTTTGTTTTTTAAGTGCGGCCTGCTTTCCGGCAATTTTTTTGCCCATATTATTAATGGCGACAAACAGTTGTCCCATTTCGTCTTTTTGATTGATCTCGATATTGCTTAAATACTCGCCCTTGGCGATAAGATTGCTGGCCTCAATCAGCTTTTTTATCGGCTGATTGACAAATTTTAGTACAAAAACAAAAATTATGGCAGATGTTATCAGAAAAGCAAAAACAGCCAGGGCAAGAATTCCGCTTTCAAAAAACGCGATTTCATTATCTGTCTGTTCAAGGGAGACAACGACATCCAAAGCCCCCAATATCTTCTTTCCTTCGGGATGCACATGGCAAATATCGGTGGAACAGCCGGTTTCATTCTGGATTGGGCTGATAATCCCCAGGAGGCGGTGACCCTTTGAAGATGAAAACGTCCTTACTTTCTGGGACAGATTGAGCTCGGCCAGAGGCGGATCTTTCAGGTGGCACACAATACAGGCTTCTGCTTTTATATTGGTAATCAGGTCGAGTTCCGAGGGACGGTTTGAAAATTTTATCTGGCCTTTTTTGTTGTATATGCGAATCGTATCGATTTCTTTCTGCCTGCTGATATTGTTAATGATGTGGTTGATATCCTCCCTTGAATTCAGCATCATGGCATAATGGGCCCCAAGAATAATGGTATTGCTCAACCGGTCGGTTCCCTCCATCATATCTTTCATTATTTTTTCTGTCTGGTATTTTATATTGAAATAGGCCCATGTCGATATGCTCAGGAGCAAGGTCAGTCCTACGGATAGAATAAGCTTTGAGACCAGATTAAAACGAAAATGTTGAAATAGCTTGGGCATGGCTCGACCTTTTAATCGTTTTGGCTTTATGGCTCTTTATTTATTAGCATTACAGCATATTTTTTTCAACAGTTGGTCTTACAAGAATAGGAAAACACCAAAGCTATCAAATTACAAATTCCAATGACCAAAACTTTTTAATCTCTTATTGAATGTCTCACCGTCATTCTATCTGTTTTGAATTTCGGTCATTGATTTTTTTTTGGAATTTGTATTTTGATGCTTGGAATTTTCATGATTTTCATAATCCGGCAACTTTATTTATTCCAAGAAGCTACCCGTTTAAATGACGTGGCCCTGCTTTGATGCCGTCTAACCCGGATTTTTCACGCGTCTGATGCACTCATTTGATGCGTTATCAGTGCTAAATATTTTTCCCTATAGGAAGCGACGGAATGGGTTTCTTTTGTTTTTTATGGATCACCAGGATCCCGACAACGATCAACAGCATGGCGATAAGGATATTGACGGTCATCGGTTCACCCAAGATCAGTCCGCCCAG
>JBFESJ010000050.1:0-18500 GCA_041548585.1 Desulfobacterales bacterium
ATCGACCGGGACGAGGAACTTCGCTTCAGGGGACGGCTGGCCGAATCATGGGAAATTTTTGAAGAAGCGTTCTTTTATGTCAACCCGTCGGCCCGCATACCGGGACTGGGCCAAGCAAATGCAGACACCCTGGCCAACTTCATTCAACACGCCAAAAAAACAGCGCAAGTAACAGACCCCGACCTTACGGATTCTCTGAACCGCATTACAGACATTTCCGTCCTTCCGTCTAGAACTTTTAGGGTGTCGAAGTCGTTCAAGGATGCAAATACCGGCAAAGAAAAAACGATTGAACTCCGGGTGGCAGCGCCCCCAAGGATCAAGCTGGTTTTAAATACGGTGGACCAGGATCTTTTCCAAAACCTTACCCATCTTCTGGGGAAAGATTACTTTGAATCCTTTCACGGCAAAGACTACTTGAAAAGCGATTCTCAGCTTTCCAAAGAAAAATGGGCGGCATACGCCAGAGAACTGATACCTGCCGTTGAACACAATCCGATTCTTCTGTTTCACTTAAGACCCGGGGTGAAGTTTCATGACGGCCACGTCGTGCATGCCGATGATGTCCGGTTCACGCATGAAGCCATCATGAATCCGAAAAACCTGTCGCCGCGCATTGCAGATTACGAGCCGGTGAAAACCGTCGAAGTTATTGATCCGCTGACCGTTAAAATCGCATACAAGCGCCTCTACTCCCCGGCCATCGGAACCTGGAGCATGGGAATCCTTCCGGAACACTTGCTCAATG
This sequence comes from Desulfobacterales bacterium, assembly GCA_041548585.1. Lineage (GTDB taxonomy): Bacteria > Desulfobacterota > Desulfobacteria > Desulfobacterales > UBA11574 > UBA11574. The sequence continues at coordinate 749 of JBFESJ010000050.1, forward strand.
CAAACGCACTTGAACAAGAAGCCCGTCGACTCGGAAAAGACCCGAAAACGTTTTCCATCCGCCAGAGCACCTTCAACCGGAATCCCATTGGATGCGGGCCTTTCAAATTCCAAAATTGGAAGTCGGATCAGTACATCATTTTGGATCGTTTTGATGATTACTGGGAAGGGCCGCCCAATTATCAACGGTATGTCTACCGAATTATTCCAGACCTTCTGACCCAGGAAATGGAATTTTATGCCGGTACCGTCGATAGCTATGGGGTTCAACCCCATCAGGTCAAACGCCTGGAAACAGATCCGAGGTTTCAGAACTTTTCCGGAGTTGCTTTTGGATACACCTATATTGGCTACAACATGAGACGCAAACCCTTTGATGATCCCCGGGTTAGAAGGGCCCTTGGGATGGCCATTGACGTAAACAAAATCATCAAATATGTGCTTTACGGCCAGGGTGAGCAAATTACCGGCCCTTTTGTCAAACAAACCGATTATTACAACCACAACATCGAACCCACTGCCTATGATCCCCAAGGTGCCCTGAAGCTTTTGGAAACCGCCGGTTGGAAACAAAATAACGCCGGCCGGCTCGAAAAAAACGGCAAACCCTTTAAATTCACGCTGATTACCAACAGCGGCAACGACCTTCGCAAGGCCGTACTGGCCATTGCCCAGGACGCGTGGAAACAGATCGGCATTGATGTCCGCACCGATCTTTTGGAGTGGTCTGTTTTTATCCAGGAACGCGTGAATAAAGCAGACTTTGATGCACTGATTCTTGGCTGGCAGATGGGAATTGACCCCGACCTTTATCAGATATGGCATTCGAGCCAGATAAATCCATATCAGCTCAATTTTGTCGGCTTTAAAAACAAAGAGGCTGACGACCTCATCATCAAGATCCGGCAGGAATACAATTATAACCGCCAGGTCGAATACTGTCACAGGCTCCATGAAATAATTGCCGGCGAACAACCCTATACGTTTCTTTATGTGGGAAAATGGACCGCTGTTTTGGACAAACGCATCGTCATAAAAACCGTGGATGATACCGGAACCATCCGGTATGAAAAAATAACCCCCACCAAAACCGGTAATTTCAGTTTCTATTTTAACAAATGGATTAAGCTTTCACACGTTCCACATTTTATGGACAAAGGATAGGCCATGTTATCATTCATAGGACGCAGTGTTGTTCAAAAAACCATTACGCTATTTTTTGTTTCCATCGTATCCTTTTTGATCATTCATCTTGCCCCTGGAAAACCGAGTCAGGTGGATCCGTTAAATCCCAAGTTTACACCCGAGGTCGTGGAACGATTTCGAAAAGAGTTTCACCTGGATAAGCCCCTTTATGTCCAGTATCTCTATTTTTACAAAGATCTTTTTACAGGAAAAACCGTTTCCTGGAAGGACAACCAATCGGTTCTCAAAAAAATCTGGGAACGATTTTTAAACAGCCTGCCCTTATTTGTTGTGGGTACACTCATTACCTGGACCCTTTCATTTCCGGTGGGAATCCGGTCGGCCATTTTTAGAGGCGGAATCTACGACCGCAGTGCCACCTTCTTATCGTATGTGCTGATTTCAATTCCCGGATTTTTCTTTGCTTACGTACTGATCATCTTTGTCGTCACCTACTTCCACGTCCCGGTGATCGGCATGGAAACCTTTGGTATCGGAGACGCACCGCCAGTGTATCTGTTCATGGACCGCATCTGGCACCTGCTTCTTCCTTCCGTGTTGGGCGCAACGGGCGGCATTGCCGTCCTTTCCAGATATGTTCGAAGCCAAATGCTCGAGGTGGAAGGCCAGGACTATATCCGCACCGCCAGAGCCAAGGGGCTTCCGGCTGAACAGGTCCACTATAAACATGCGCTTCGAAATGCGCTTTTGCCCTTTGTCACCATGTTTGGCCTGATTTTGCCGGGTTTGATCGGGGGCTCGGTGATCATCGAATCTATTTTTTCCTGGCCCGGCATGGGGCGAATGGCCTATGAAGCCATCCTGGCGAGGGATTACCCGATCATTCTAACGGTCAATTTTGTTTCGGCCGTCCTGGTGCTTGCCGGCACTTTTATTTCAGACCTGCTTTACCTGGTTGTCGATCCAAGGATACGCCTGTAATGAATATGGATAAAAACGATTTTTATATCGAGCGGCCACTGGCGCCCAAGAAGACCCGGCTGCAGGAATTCCAACGTCTTTTTGCCCAAAACCGGCTTGCCATTTTGGGGCTTTTAATTTTTATCCTTTTTTTCTGCTGTGCCGTCACGGGCCTCTTTTTGACATCAGGGTCCAGGCCCCTATTCGATCCTGCCATGGTCCGTCTTCAGGAAAAGCTGCGTCCACCGTTGGCTAAACCGAATCTTGATTCCCTGCAACCCCAAGAAGTCCCGGTCTTAGGGGTTTATCTCATGGGAACCGATGATCTGGGTAGAGATGTTTTTGCGAGAATGCTTCAAGGGGCATGGGTTTCCCTGACCGTCGGTTTTGTAGCTGTTGGGATATCGGTGCTTATCGGTATTTTTATGGGCGGAATTGCAGGCTATTTTGGACAACAACATATTAAAATGGATCATATTCTATTCACGTTATTTTTGATCTTGGGAACGGGCCTGATGATTGCGAATTCTATCTATATCGGTACAGCACTTTTATTGATCTGTTCGGCATACATTTTTTACTCTCTTTTGGCCCGGAACCGTTTAAAGGAGAAAGATTTGCCGGCCTGGAAGGCGATTCTTCGTAAAAACACCATCTCCGTTGACACCCTGATCATGCGCATCGTGGATATTATGCTCTGTTTCCCGAGCTTTTTTTTAATTTTAACGGTGGTCGCCCTTCTTCCTGCGAGCATATACAACATTATGATCGTCATCGGGTTGACCAGCTGGATGGGGACAACGCGTTTTGTCCGTGCTGAATTTCTCTCATTGAGAGAACAGGACTTTGTGGCAGCGGCAAGGGTCCTTGGCATCAGCAACTTCAGGATCATTTTTCGGCATATCATGCCCAATGCCATTGCACCGGTGCTGGTCTCCGCCACCATCGGTATCGCTTCCGCAATTTTAACCGAAGCCGGCTTGAGTTTTCTTGGATTCGGGGTTCCACCCCCCCATGCCACCTGGGGCAATATCCTATCAAACGGCAAAAACTTCATCTTTGACGCGCCCTGGCTGACCTTCATACCCGGGATTGCAATTCTGATTGTCGTGCTCTCTTTTAACCTGTTTGGAGAGGGGCTCAGGGATGTTTTAAACCCCAAGCTCAGGGAGAGACATTGAACTATCGATGAAAATTGACGAGTGACCAATGATGTATGACAACAAACTCCTTCTTTCCGTTCGAAATTTAAAGGTTTATTTTCAAAGTAATGGCGCGCGCGCCCGTGCGGTGGACGGGATCAGTTTCGAGGTTCACAAAGAAGAGACGGTCTGTCTCGTGGGAGAATCCGGATGCGGAAAAACAGTCTCCGCACTCAGCATTCTCGGACTTGTTCCAACACCCCCTGGAGAAATCGTTGACGGCCAAATTGTCTTTTCAGGACAAAACCTTTTGAAGCTCGGTGAAACGGAGATGCAAAAGATTCGGGGGAATCATATTTCCATGGTTTTTCAGGAACCCCTCACATCGCTGAACCCGGTTTTCACAATTGGGGATCAAATCGGTGAAGCCGTCCGGACGCATCAACATTTAGACACAGAGGCCCTGTACCGATATTGTGTTCAACTTCTTAACGACGTGGGAATTCCATCCCCTAAACAACGGATCAAAGACTACCCCCACCAGCTCAGCGGCGGACAGAGACAGCGGGTTATGATCGCCATGGCCCTGGCGTGTGATCCGGATCTGGTTATTGCGGATGAACCGACCACTGCGCTTGACGTTACGGTACAGGCTCAGATTCTTGAGCTCTTAAGGTCTATCCAGCAAAAACGGTCGATGTCGGTTCTATATATTTCCCATGATCTCGGTGTCGTTTCGGCCATCGCGGATCGGATTTATGTCATGTACGCGGGTATTATTGTCGAACAGGGCAATACAGATCAAATTTTTCGCGCTGCCCGACATCCCTATACACAGGGACTGTTGGCATCCCTTCCCAGTCTTTCAAAACGGGGTAAAAGACTTTACAGTATCCCCGGCAGCGTGCCGAACCCGGCGTATAAGCCCGATGGTTGTCCGTTTCATCCACGTTGTCCCCATGCCCTTTTGTCCTGTCGGAAAGAATTTCCCGAAATGTGTGATTACGGTAAAGGGCATCTGGCCCGCTGCCCGGTATTGTTTAAAGATAAAAACCAGGTTATCTGAATGCGACATTCTGTTCAAAGGACCAAATTGATAAGATGGAACCAAAAAATAAAAACAATCACTTCATTCTTCGCATAGAAGGTTTGAAAAAATACTTCCCGATCCGTAGGGGTTTTTTGCAAAAAACCGCCGGATGGATGAAAGCCGTGGACGGCGTGAGCTTTGATATCGAACAGGGTAAAACCATGGGCCTGGTGGGAGAAAGCGGCTGTGGAAAAACAACGGTTGCCCGCCTCATTTTGAAACTACTGGAACCGGATGAAGGAAAAATTGTTTTCCGGGGAGACGACATCAGTCGTTTTTCAGAAAAAGAGATGAAACCGTACCGAAAAGAGATGCAGATCATTTTCCAGGATCCATTCGGATCTCTGAACCCACGGATGACCGTCGGTCAGTCCATTGAAGAAGGATTCCGGCTTCTGGATATCAAAAACTCAAAAAACCGTAAACACCAACTTGAGACACTCTTGAAGACGGTGGGCATGTCTCCGGACAGCGCAGATCGATATCCCCATGAATTCAGCGGGGGCCAGCGCCAGCGCATCGGCATCGCCCGTGCTCTGAGCGTTGAACCTTCCTTGATTGTCTGCGATGAACCGGTGTCGGCATTAGATGTTTCAATACAGGCACAGATCATCAATCTCTTAAAAGACCTTCAGGATAAACTCGGGTTAAGTTATCTTTTTATCTCCCATGATCTCAATGTGGTGGGGTATCTTTGCAACACCATTTCGGTCATGTACAACGGACTTATCATGGAATCCGCACCGTCTGAAGAAATTTTTAATCATCCGCATCACCCCTATACCCAATCTTTACTATCAGCGATTCCGGATCCGGATAAAGCCTGGGAAATGAAGCTTCCTGATCAGAACATTCCGGACCCCATGGCGACATCTGCTGGATGCGCATACCAGGACAGATGCACCATTGCCGAGATGCGGTGTCGGAAAGATACGATTGCTTTTGAAAACATCGGGGAAAACCATTTTGTCAGATGCTGGAAGTCCTCGAAAAAATGACACGTTTGGTTCATAAGGAGGATAAAACATGGAACCTGTATTGCTTGAAAAGGACGGGCCCATTGGATGGCTGACGTTGAATCGTCCGGATAAGCGGAATGCACTCTCTCTTGAAGTGATGAATGACATGCTTGATAAACTCAAAACCATTGAACAGGATCAGGATGTCCACGTCGTCGTTATCAAGGGAAAAGGCCCTGCTTTTTGTGCAGGACACGATCTGAAAGATATGGTCGGACCGGACCTGGATATCCAGCATTTTTATACGATCTTTTCGGTATGCGCGACAATGATGCAATCCCTTCAAAAGTTGCCGCAACCGGTCATTGCTCAGGTTCACGGCATTGCCACCGCAGCAGGATGCCAACTCGTTGCCGCCTGTGACCTTGCTGTTGCCGAAACCGGGGCTCAATTTGCCACACCCGGTGTTAAAATCGGTCTTTTCTGTACCACCCCTGCTGTTCCGCTGGTTAGGGTTGTCGGGAGAAGAAGAGCCCTGGAAATGCTTTTGACGGGTCGATTTGTCTCGGCTGAGGAAGCCGAAAAATTCGGTCTGGTGAATCAGGTTGTTTCTCCGGAGGCGCTTTCTAAAAAGACCCGAGACCTGGCCATGGAAATGGCCCAATACAGCCGGTATACGCTAGCTTTTGGCAAGCAGGAATTTTATAGGCAGATCGATCTGAATGAAACATCTGCTTACGATTATGCAACCCATGCCATTGCGATGAACTGTCTGGATGACGATGCTCAGGAAGGTATTATGGCCTTTCTTGAAAAACGAACGCCTGTGTGGAAAAATCGACAAGAATAAAGGGAGCGGGGGGACTTCCCACTCCCTTTTGAATGTTGGGAAAAGAATTTTTAGCGTTTCGAGAATTGGAAGCGGGCGCGTGCACCTTTTTGACCGTATTTTTTTCTTTCCTTGACCCTGGGATCCCGTCGAACAAAACCGGCTTTTTTCAGCGCCTTTCTTAAATCCGGATTGGCGAGTATAAGGGCCCTTGTAATGCCATGCCGAATTGCACCGGCCTGACCTGAAAAACCGCCACCGATAACTCTGGTTTTCACATCAAATGCTTCAAGGGTATTGGTCAAAACAAGCGGCTGCTTCACAGTGGCTTTTGCCGACTCAATCTTAAAATATTCGTCTATGGACTTATTGTTGACAATAATTTCACCGCTTCCCGGCGTTAACCATGTTCTGGCAACGGAAGTTTTACGTTTTCCAGTTGAATAATAAACGTTTTCCTTTTCCATACAACTCCCCGATAATAAGAAATTATAAAGTGATTTTATTAAATTTTAAGCGTCTCCGGCTGCTGCGCCTCATGCGGATGCTGATTTCCTGAATAAACCTTCAATTTTTTAAACAGTTTTCTCCCCAGTCTGTTCTTCGGCAGCATGCCCTTAACTGCAAATCGAATGAGGTCTTCAGGTCTTTTTTCCATAAGCTTCTTGGCTGTAATGGTCTTAAGGCCTCCGATGTAGCCGCTGTGCCGGTAATAATTTTTCTGATCCCATTTTCGCCCGGTGAGGACAATCTTATCCGCATTTATCACAACAATCCAGTCGCCTGTATCCACATGGGGCGTAAAAAGCGGGTTGTGTTTTCCTCGCAGGCGGGTCGCTACGGTGCTGGCGAGTCTACCGAGAATCTCACCTTCGGCATCAACCAGGTACCATCTTTCCTTGTTGTCGGTATTTTTTGCACTGTATGTGTATTTTTTCACCTGTCTTTCTCCTTTGAATAAAACCCGATAAATATAATAGAAACTATAGAGCTGTCAAGGGAAAAATCTTAACCCCCAAGAGAACGTCAAAGTCAACGCTAACTGATTTAGGTAGAAGCGATTTCCTTTCCCGGGTACGGCACTAAAATCCCAAATCACAATACTCAAATGACAAACAATATCAAAATTACAAATTCCAATGACCAAAACATTTCAATCGTTTATTGGATGCCTCACCGTCATTTTGTCTGTTTTGAATTTTGATTTTCGGTCATTGATATTTTTTTGAGATTTGTATTTTGGTGCTTGGAATTTTCAAGATTATCATAAACCAGCAACTTTTATTATTCCAATCAATTACCTGTTTAAATGACGTGGCCCTGTTTTAAACCAGACCAGGGTTTGACACTAAAAATGATTTCTAATATATATGTTAAGTCCCTTAGTTTCAAAAGAACGTTCTGTGCAATTAATTTTTTTTTGGGGGAATAAGGTTCAGCCCGATGGAATATTTAGAAACCGAAGTAAAATTTTACTTGCCGGATATAGACCGTATACGAACCCGTATTACTGACCTTGGCGCAACGTTTAAGGGGCGAGCCCTTGAAACCAACATACGGTTTGAAGATGCCGAAAAAACGCTGATTCAAAAAAAATCTCTCTTGAGACTGCGCAAGGGGGCTAAAATTACGCTGACGTATAAATCCGAACCCCCTTTTAAAGACAACCAATTTAAAATATTAAAAGAGTTTGAAGTTGAAGTCAGTGATTTTGACGCCATGGAACATATCCTGAAATCTTTGGGATTCCACGAGGAACAGGTATACGAAAAATGGCGTGAAACTTACGTATTTGGCGATACGCACCTTTGTCTGGACACCATGCCCTACGGTCATTTTCTTGAGATCGAGGGTAAAAAAGAATCGATCGAACAGTTGGCTTCCCAAATTGGTCTCTTGTGGGAAAAACGGATTCTTCTGAACTATCTCTCGATTTTTGATATCATAAAACGGCAATTAAATCTTTCTTTTTATGATGTCACATTCGGCAATTTTAACAATATCCGTTTTGATATGGCTCAATATCTTAGCCTGATCGAGGCGGATGCGCATTAATGTATTACGCAACATTTACGATTTATTTCGAAGTGTCTCGTGAATTTTTTTAGGTTTTCATACCGCCCAAAATATGGGTTCACGCTGAGTCGGCAAGGTTCATATCGCCTTTTTTGAAAATATATGGCGATATAAAGTGTTCACAAAATTTCACCCAAATAAAACCTTTCAAGCTTTTCTCAGACAAGGCTTCGCATGTCGCATAGCATGCGAAACTTGAGTCATTATCAAAATACCATGCTTTCTGTATTGACATTAAATTTACGGTTTGGACTGGCAGATGACGGCCCCAACGATTGGCGATATCGTAAAAAAGGCTTTCCATCCCTTTTTGAAAAATATCGTACGGATTTTATCGGTTTTCAAGAAGCCAATGACTTCCAGGTCGATTTTCTCGATAACATTTTGACGGAATACGACTATATCGGAAGGCGAAGCCCTTCTCCCTCCTTCTGGCAAAACAACATCATCTTTTTCAAAAAAAGCTGGGCCTGCATTTACCATGAACACTTTTTTTTGAGCCCGACACCATCGGTGCCGAGTCGTTTTATTAAAAGCCTCTGGCCAAGACAATGCACCATCGGTATGTTCAAAACCGGCCGCCGACAGGTGATATGTATCAATACGCATTTGGATTTTGACGTTTCGGTCCAGGTTAAAAGCGCCAATATGATTCTGGCTCGGCTGTCGCATCTTCCCGGTGATGTCCCCGTGATTCTCATGGGAGATTTTAATACCGCGCCGTTTAGTCCATGTTATAATATTTTCACCGGACATGATGATACATCATCGGTAAATTCGGGTTATTTTAAAGACGCTTTTAAAAAGCCTTTTACGGGCACCCATCACGGATTTACCGGAAGTACAGACGGAGATCACATTGACTGGATTCTCTTTCGGGGTAAAATCACACTAAAAAACAGCAGGGTTATCCAGGACACCTTTAAGAATATGTACATATCGGATCATTTCCCCTTGTGTGCTGAATTTACGTGGGAGGCTTAATCTTCGTGGGTGTTCTTTTGGTTTGGCTTTTTTAGCTTCTCTGGATTGCCATGCTTTTTTTAAATCTATCGACACCTTCATTCCGGCTATTTTTCAATCAAAGCTAACCGGGCTGTTGCAATGCCGAAACAATATTGCTTGTAACCGTCCGGGAAACGCGCTATAGCATCTTCCACACAATTTGTCGTGCGATTTTCACACTAAATATTTTTCGTTTTGAACAAAAATCTAAGATTATGGCTCTTCTGTCATCACGCATGTCCATTACGCGCTATAAAGTTGCGGGTCAACTGGACGGGTCGGTACATGAAACCGTGTACCAGCGTCTCAAACAACATGCGATTCCAAAAATCGAGGACGACGGTTCGGATGCCACCGCCGGCTGGACGTCCTTTGAGAGTCCATATGCACCGGATTTTGAAGGTTATTCATTTGTTTTTGGCGCCTATATGGTTTTCGCCCTTCGGATCGATAAAAAATCCATTCCGCCGAAACTCATTCAGAAACATTATGCCCTGAACGTCGCCAAACACCTGGCAAACACCGGCCGGCATTTTTTATCCGGAAATGAGAAAAAAGCCATCAAAGAAGATGTTATCAATGGCCTCGTCCGTCGTATTCCGGCCACACCGAACGTATATGATTTGGTTTGGGAGTACAATACAGGTTCTTTGTGGTTCTTTTCCAACCTGAAGGCGGCCAATGAAACATTGGAAACACTTTTTGTCAAATCTTTCAACCTTCAGTTAATCCGCTTGTTTCCCTACACCACAGCCGAACTTGCGGCCGGACTGTCGGACCAGGAACGCGATCTATTACGAAAACTGGCAAAAAGCCGATCTGAGGAATAGCCGATGCTGGATATCGCCGTAGCATATAACCGTTACAAATTTTTAGGAAACGAATTTCTCACCTGGTTGTGGTTCATGATCGCGACCGATCAAGGCCGATTGCGCAAATATGATACGGATCTTGTATCGTTAACTGTCGGAAATCGGCTGGTCCTTGAAAACACACACAACAACACCAAAGAGACCATTACCATTAAAGGCGATAATGCCAGCCTGGAAGAAGGCCTGCTGGCGATTACAAAGGGGGCCGTTGTTGCCGAAATACACCTCTCCTATAAAACCGGTTCTCAAAACTGGGAATTCAGTCTCAAAGGAGAAAGCCTCAACATCTCCAACCTGAAACTGCCGGAGACCGGTCCGTTGGAAACGCCGGATGATCTCGAAGGCGTTGTTCTCGAAAAGGTATATCTGATAGAAAAGGTCATCGGGCTTGTGAACAACCTCTTTACCCATTTCATCCATCTGCGGGTATCAAATACATGGGACAACCAAACGGCGTCCCGAATCCGGAAATGGGCCACATCTAATTGAAGTTTTTCCATTCTGCCGCCAGGCGGTGTGCTTTGCGCGTCGTCTCGGGCAGACGGTACCCCCTGCAAACAGCCAATACATAATCGATACTGGTTTCTAAATCGATGCGGTGTCCTATGGATACAAATACCGGTTTTACACCGGTGCGCGTCCGTACGACGGCACCGATGGTTTCGCCGTTGTCGATAAGTGGAATATGGCTGCCACGTTCAATACCCGGTTCCTGATATTGGCCACACAGCCGGGATTTGCCGCATCCGATGGAAGGAAGATCCACAATCAGCCCGATATGGCTGGCAATACCCAGACGGCAGGGATGGGCGATCCCCTGGCCGTCAAAAATAAGCAGATCCGGTTTATGACGAAGTCGGTCGAGGGCATCGAGAATTACCGGGCCTTCACGAAAGCTCAACAGACCGGGAATATATGGAAATTTAATTCGCCGCACGGCCGTGACTTGAGCATCAACGTCGAGTTCGGGAAAAGTAAGTCTTACAACGGCTGCGCACGCCACGTCACCCTTTACCCCGACATCAATACCGGCAACCGTTTTAACCGTTCCCAACCTGTTTTCCCGGATAACACGGGCCGCCAGTTTTTTCTGCAATCTTCTTGCATCCTGCGGAGGCAAGCCCCAGGAATGTGAGAGTAAAGTCATATTTTAAATCGGGTCGCCCTTTGAATGGGTCATCATAAGCGGACCTTTGCCGGTGAGAAAAAACTTTATCCAGTCAAAACCGAATTTCATCAGCTCAACATCCGATTCCCTCAATCGCCCGATCCTTTTCTGTGATACATTAAATCGCGATAAGAAGGTGCTTTTGAAAATGAACGTCTTAAATGCATCGACATTAAAACAGGCCATAAATGCCATTCTTAAGGCAGGGCTGTTAATCCCTTGCTCGCCCCATGGGTTTACCCTGAAGATGGTGTCGATATCGACCCATAAATCATTCATTTCATTATATAATTGCATTTGCTGGTCCTCAATCCACTCTTTTATCTTCCATTCACGAGATTCTTTATGGCCCATGCAGTAGGAATCTTTGGCGATAAAGTATAAAACGGTTCGTCCATTCTCATTATCGGTTCTTGCAACGGCACGCTCCAGTGGATACGCCCGGCACGAGAAGGGTCGGTCTTTGTATATCATACATCCTTTCTTTGACAAAAAAGGACATGATTTCTCATTATCGTCTGACATTTTCAACATAAGGCTTGGAAAATGAGGATTGTCTCTAATTGCTTGAAACGTATACCGATCCAAGAACTGATCTGAAGAAATATTGAGCCGTTTTTTCATGCGGATGACATCATACGGATAAAGATACATGTCCGCATCTTTGCAGCAACGGGTAAAACAGGTTACGCCGGGGTGGCAATCAAAACGGAACGTGTCTTCTGTAAGACATCTGCTTCTGACGCTTGTTGGTGTGTTGGATATCTTTTTCATCTTTTAAAAAATTTTGCTTTCAAGTTAATGTGATTAATGAATAGTCTGTTCGTTTCGGCAGTCTGTAACTGAGCGCCAGGCATACGCATGACATGATCAATGCCGTCCAAAAAACCAAAGTAACACTCTCTGCAACTGCTCCTTGAAGGGCCTTTTGAACATTTGCAGAAAGTAGGGACTGCACCTCCGGTCGAAACAGGCTTTCAGCGCTCTGCTGTAAATGGGTGGAAAAATCCTGGGGAATTTGGTCGGATATGCCGGACGGCATCAATAAATCCATCGTCTTTTGAAGCCGAGCCGATACGAAACTTCCTGAAATACCGATCCCAATGGTTCCCCCTAAGGTTCTGCTGAATTGATGAGAGGCGGTGGCAACTCCCAGATTGTCTCCGGGTAGGCTGTTCTGCACCACGAGAAGCGTTGAAATCGATATAAAACCCATTCCGATCCCCGCAAGGGCCAAAACAATGGAACATGTCGTTAAAGACGTCGAAATGGAAAAGGTGACCGTCAGACCACAGCCGGCCAAGAGTAAAACAGCACCCAGTAAGGCACCGGGCCTTTCTTTCATCAAATGGACGACCTGTCCGCAAAGCAATGCCCCGATTGACCATCCCAGGCTTAAGGGAACCATGGCCACCCCCAATTGGGCCGGTGTTTTCCCCAGGGCGCCCTGGATAAAAAGGGGACTGAATGCTGAGAGTGAAAAAATTGCAAAACTTGCAAAAAATGCCGCGCTATTGCCGATACTGAAACCTCGAACTTGGAAAAATCCAATGGGTAGAATCGGTTCCTGGGCTCGGCGTTCTGCTGTATAAAAAACCAGCCCTGACAACAGTGCCAGCAAAAAAAGTCCGAGGATTTGAGGCGAAATCCATGCATACGTTTGACCCGCCAGTAAAAATGCCGTGAGCAATGCCAGAATTGTTGTTGAAAGCGTCAAGGCACCCAGATAATCAATGGAAGCTTCTTTTTTCTTTTCACGGGTTTCCTCTAAATACAGCCATATTCCGATTAGGGCGATAATCCCGAGCGGAACATTCATATAAAAAATCCAGCGCCATGAAAAATAATTGACAATAAACCCGCCTATGGTGGGTCCCAAAACACTCGATACGCCCCATACAAAACTGATTAGCGACATCATTTTGCCCCGCCTTTCCGGTGGAGAAATATCCGCCAGAACAATATAGGCCAGGGCAAAATTACCACCGGCACCCACGCCTTGAATAGCCCGAGAAACGGTCAGCTGGGTCATGCTATGAGATATCCCAGCACAAACAGAGCTGATCAAAAAGATAATTATCGACCCCATATATAACCTTTTGCTGTCGAAAAGGTCACAGAGTTTGCCGAAAATGGGAAGGGACACCGCGCGGGAAAGAAGATAGACCGAAAATACCCAGCTATAAAGCTGCATTTCGCCGAGATCAGAAACAATTGTCGGCATCGCCGCCCCCATTATCAGCGTATCGAGAGCACCGAGAAAAAGCGCAAGGAGCGCGGATAAAATCACATAAAATCGCTTTTTCCCGCTGATAAGATTTTTTGTTACTCCGGCCTGTTTGCTTTCCGACGGTATTTTGTGTGATGAGGATCGATGATGCACAGATGTTATTGTCCTATAGCAAATAGAAAATCCTTTTTCAGTCCATATCGCCAAGAGTATATCTGCTTTTTAAATCAAAGCAAGATCAAATGGAGCTTTTTATAACTCCCGATATTTTTTAAAAAAAAGATGGACATTATAATAAAATTTTATTAAAATTGCATTTATTTCGCCATTCCAATCCAAAAAAAAATCATGAAAACGAATTCGTTCAACAATAGTGCACGGGACAGACGTCCCGAATCCAGAATCATACTGGATCGATATTATAGCGTTGAATTTCGATTAAAAGAGACCGGAAATGTCTATCAGTTTAAATTAAGAGACATGTCATCCAAAGGATTGGGCATTCTGGTGAACAAGGGTTCTGCGGTTTTGAAGCACTTGAAGGTGGGAGATACTTTGGAAATGAAATATTTTCCTCCGGAATCCGCAGGCTTATCTGAATCTTTAAAAACACAAATCGCACATATCACCCAAAAAGATGAGGAGCCCTTTAAGGGTCATTTTCTCATCGGTCTTTTCATCACAGAAAGAGAGACGAGCGAAAATTCCCTTCCTTCACAGACTTAAAATCAAAACTCTTTCTATGTTTGCATCCGATTACAATACATCTAACGCCCAACTACGCTGTTGCCCCGTACAGCGGGACTCCCCGTTTAATGGTATTCTGATTTATGGATCTGTCGGTGTGCGGTTCTGCATGGGTTCATCCCTCTTTCCATATCCGAATAAGCGGATGATATAACCAAACATTTTTTTGACTCCCCGCCAAATCTTCGGCAGCAGCCAAATCATTAACCCAATAAAGACGATCATTAAAACAATGAAAAGCCATGGATAATGAAGGGCCGTCCAGAGACCACCGATCACAATAACATCTTCTGCAACTGAAGTGACCCAGTTGGTGAACGGTTCAGGGGATGTATTGATAATCACCCTTGAACCCGACTTTACGGCATGGGCGCCGGCTGCCAGGCCACCCCCTAAAATACCGGCTGTTAGTGCCAGTGCGGGGCTTACGTCCCCGACAGCACCAGCAGCCAAGAGGGCTCCGGCAGGGATGCGGATAAATGTATGCAGTGTGTCCCATCCGGTATCGACGCCCGGCATCTTATCCGCAAAAAACTCAACAAAATACATCACCCCTGCTGCAGCAATAACCATTGGATCTGTTAGAATTTGAAGGCTATCCGGCAGAATGATATTGCCGGTGGTTCCAAGCAACCCGAGAACCAAGATGGCAGCGTATAGGTTGATACCGCTGGCCCAGGCAGCACCCATTGTCAAGGAGAGTGTATTTGCTATCTGATCAAGCGGTTCCATTTTACTCGAATTCCTTTCGCCACAGGCCGCCACCGCTCTTACAATAGATCTGATACATGTATCATGAAGATGGAGATCAGCAACCGTTTGCCCTCACTCCATCTTCATGCATTGTGCCCCTTTAAATATTTGGATTTTTGGGTCCTTATTGAACCGGTGTTAATTCAACCCGTCTGTTTTTGGCCCGGCCTTCCTTTGTTTTATTGCTGGCGGCCGGCTTCGAAAAACCATTGCCGTGGGTGGTGAGTCGTTGGGGGTCAATCCCTCTGGAAACGAAAAAATCTTTTATCGCTTCAGCCCGTCTTTTAGAAAGGGCGATGTTATACTCTGCAGTTCCGGTCTTGTCTGCATGTCCGTCGATCTCAACCTTGAGCTTCGGATTCTTTTTCAATATCAACACTGATTCACTGAGCATGGGATATGCTTCAGACTTTACCTCTGCGCTGTTAATATCAAACAGCACCTTCGCCGCGTAGGTCCAGCATCCCCTGGCATCCACAGTGGCTCCCATTGGCGTGTTGGGGCATTGATCCAGATAGTTCGCAACACCGTCACGGTCGGAGTCAAGCGGACAACCAAAAACATCCACCTTGACGCCACCAGGCGTATTCGGACACTTGTCCTTATCGTCCGGCACACCATCACCATCGCTGTCTACAACGGCTACCGGAGCAGGTTTGGCCAAAAATATGCTTTCGACAAAACCGGCCAGGCTCGACGATGTGGCGAGCCTGTCGACATTGGTTGAAAATCCACAACTGCTCGCTTTGGCAATCTGTTCCAGAATCGCTTTGCCGCCGGGATCATCCCCCACCTGTACGGTATCGATGCAAAGTCTGTCACCGAACTGGCTTTTTAAGGCATCGGCAGCCTTTACCGGCGCCTGGTCCATATCGACGCCATCGCTAACGATAACGAGCGCCATGGGACCTTGGGCAGACTTCAAGTCTCCACCGGCAGCGGTGATGGCTTTGGCCAGGGGAAGAGAACTGTCCCCACCGGGTCCTTTCACACCGCTTAAAGCCGATCCAAATCCCGAGGTCGAATACGACGTCACGCCATATACCAGAACGGTCGATCTGTCCGGCAAATAGGCAAAGTGGCCGAAGGTTCTAAGTGCCCCGTTATATTTTAATTCCGGAAGCGTCTGGTTCATCGCCGTTAAGAAATTTTTGGCAATGGTGGCTTTGGCTTGTCCATGGTACTTATCCGCCATGGTAGAAGATGTGTCCAGGATCACCACAAAATTGTTCACCTTGGGCACATACTGATCCGCCTGAAACGTATGCGGCTGGAAAGCCGGCGGGGTGGGTTTCACCTTCTGGCCGGCACATCCGATCAGCAAAGCACTGATCATTAAAACAAACAACGTTGTCATATAATGTTTTTTCATGTCCTTCCTCCTCGTTTTCGTGTTTTCATTAAAACCCCAATTACAATAAAATCACTTGCTGTTCATCGTTATTATTCCTTGTGCTGATACACATGGACATCCTGTTGCGGGAAGGGGATGCTTATACCCTCCGCATCAAAACGTTTTTTGATATTTTCGGTGACCGTAGAATACACACCCCAATAGTCGCCGGCCGCTACCCATGGGCGAACCGCAAAATTTACACTGCTGTCCGCCAATTCGATTAGCATGATCGTTGGGGCGGGATCTTTTAGAATACGTTCTTCTTTGGCCAGAACATCCGATATCACTTTCTTGGCATCATCAATATCATCCCCATAACCGATGCCAATCACCAGATCAACGCGTCGTGTCCCCTTGGCCGAATAGTTCGTAATGTTGCCCGCGGTCAAACTGGCATTGGGTATAATGATTGTTTTATTGTCGGGCGTTAAAAGCTGGGTGGTAAAAATATGAATCGCCTCAACGGTTCCTGCAACACCTGCGCCTTCAATAAAATCACCGACTTTGAAGGGCCGAAAAATGATCATCAAAAAACCGGCGGCGAAGTTCGCCAAGGATCCTTGCAAAGCAAGACCGATGGCGAGGCCGGCAGCACCGATAATCGCGATGAATGAAGTTGTTTGTATCCCGAGCTGTCCGAGAGCCGCCAAAACGACAAATGCCAACAAAGCAATGTAGATCAGATTCGCAACAAAAGAGACGATGGTGGGATCAACCTGTCTTTTGTTCATCACTTTTTGTGCAAACATGGACAAAACCTTTGCGATCCAGCGACCCGCAATGAAAACAACAATAGCCGAGACGACTTTAAGGCCGTAAATGGTCAAAACTTCCCATATCTTTAGAAATATATCTTCCACGATTTAACCCCCCTATACCTTTAAACACTGAAAAATCAGAATTATGAACTTTTGCTGATCAGGGGAAAATGATATTTCGTAGGTCAGCAAATAAATTCTAACTTAACGCAATAAATGTGCCACCCGCGTCACAATTTGAACGACACAGATCCTTACATGGGAAATAAATCTGTAAAGAAATTTATCATTGCGTAAATTCAACAGGTTATTGGCTATAATTCAATCGGGTTTTATTTTTTTTTGGCTCTTCATACGATAGAAGGCTGGAACAGGGACATGAACAGATCAAATCATTTTTTATATTATTATCAGGAAGATAAACGGATTTGTACTGCTGCTCGGCGTAAAGATTATGTTGATGTTAT
Source organism: Desulfobacterales bacterium (assembly GCA_041548585.1). Lineage (GTDB taxonomy): Bacteria > Desulfobacterota > Desulfobacteria > Desulfobacterales > UBA11574 > UBA11574. The sequence goes on from JBFESJ010000050.1 coordinate 18,346, forward strand.
AATACACATATGATCAAAAAGAATGTCTCATCCTGACCTCATGAGACAATTCTGTATCAACCAAGGAAAAGGCGAAGGGTTTATCTATAGCAGTTGCCAAAAATATGTTCCGATTTATCCGCCTTTGGTGTGGTTGAATTAATAACGGTCACAAT
>JBFESJ010000051.1:0-18442 GCA_041548585.1 Desulfobacterales bacterium
ACGGGACCTATTCTATTACAGGGAATAAGATCTTCATTTCCGGTGGGGAACACGATCTGACCGAAAACATCATTCATCCGGTTCTGGCCCGCATCGAGGGGGCCCCAGAAGGGACCAAAGGAATATCACTATTTATTGTGCCCAAAATATGGGTCAATGATGACGGAAGTCTCGGTGAGTTCAATGATGTCGTTTGCACCGGTATTGAAGAAAAAATGGGAATTCACGGTAATTCAACCTGCTCTCTTATGCTTGGCGGGAAAGGTAAATGCAGGGGGACGCTGCTGGGTGAGGAGAACAAGGGTATGCGCGCCATGTTTCAAATGATGAATGAAGCCCGTCTTCTTGTGGGGCTCCAGGGTCTGAGCTGTGCGTCCTCTGCGTATATGTATGCCGTGGACTATGCCAGACAGCGGTTACAGGGTAAACATCTTCTTCAAATTATGGATAAAAACGCACCTTCGGTTCCCATTATTCAGCATCCGGATGTGCGGCGTCAGTTAATGATGATGAAGGTGTATGTTGAAGGGATACGGAGTCTTCTCTATTATGTTGGGATGTGCGAAGACAGGATTAAGGTTTCCGAAGATGCGGAAGAAAAATTAAAATACCAGGGCATCATTGACGTTCTCATTCCCATTGCCAAAGGATATGTCACCGACCGGTCTTTTGAGGTCTGCAGTCACGCTGTTCAGGTGTATGGCGGTTATGGGTATATCAAAGATTATCCCATAGAACAGCTCTTACGGGATTGCCGTATAACGATGATCTATGAAGGTACAAACGGCATTCAGGCCATGGACCTTTTGGGAAGAAAGCTGGGATTGAACAAAGGTAAACCCGTGATGGATCTTTTGGGGGAGATACAAAAAACCATTACCATGGCCAAAGATACGCAAGGACTGGAAGATTTTGCCGCCAAACTTGAAGAGATGGTCAACAAGCTGGGTGAAGTTGCACTCCATATGGGAACGACGGCTATGTCACCCAAAGTGATGACCGCCTTTGTCTTTGCCCATCCGTTTATGGAAGTTTGCGGTGATGTGGTCATGTCATGGATGCTGCTGTGGCGGGCGGCGATTGCCGCCCAAAAGTTGGGGAAAAAACCCAGAAAAAAAGATGCCGCCTTCTACAAGGGACAGGTTAAAAGTGCAGAATTTTTTATCTATTCGATACTTCCGATTACGTTTGGCAAAATGAAGGCCATTCTGGCATCCAATGGCGCAGCCGTGGAGATCGAAGAAGACTCTTTCGGGGGTTAAATCTTCCGAAAAAGGGCCCCAAAGCGGCACATAACTCAAAAAAGAAAAGGTTGTGAAATGAGCAAAATTTTTACGCCGTCTCAATTGAGAGAACAGGTTCGATCCGGAAATTGGACGACATCGACCAGCGGAGCTGCAACCGGATACATTCAGGCCAATCTGGTGATGTTGCCGGAGGAAGCCGCCTTCGAGTTTTTACTTTTCTGTGTGAGAAATTCAAAACCCTGTCCCATCCTGGATGTTCTTGAACCCGGACAAATGGAACCTGCGATTGCACCGGGTGCGGACCTGCGGTCCGATGTACCAAAATACCGTATTTTCAGACACGGAAAGATAGAAAAAGAAGTAAAGGATGTCACCGATCTCTTTACTGAAGACATGGTAAGTTTTCTTTTAGGTTGCAGTTTCTCCTTTGAAAACGCTTTGCTGGCCGCCGGGGTTCCCGTAAGGAACATTGAAGAGGGAAAAAATGTTTCCATGTATATTACCGAACGGAAATGCCGACCTTCAGGACGATTTTCCTCACCCCTTGTCGTTTCCATGAGACCCATGACGCCGGAACAGGCGATTCGGGCCACGCAGGTGACCACTCGCTTTCATCTTACTCATGGCGCACCCGTTCACATAGGTCCCCCCCGAGAGTTGGGTATTAACGACCTTGAACGTCCCGATTTCGGGGACCCGGTTGAGATTAAACCCGGAGAGATTCCTGTTTTCTGGGCGTGCGGGGTCACCTCTACGCTGGCTGCGACATCGGCTTCCCTGCCGTTGGTCATTACGCACGCTCCCGGGCATATGTTTGTGTCGGATCTCAAAGATGAGGATCTGACGTTACTGTAACCTCAATTGAGGTGTAAGCCGCAAACAAGGAGCCTGTTCCTATTTTGGGATATCTGTCTTTTCAAGTAGAAAAAAGATCCTCGATGTTTCCATTTCTTGACTTCAAACCGCACATAAAATATATTTAAATCTTCGTAAAATAATAAACATTATACAACAGCTAAAAATTCCATATAATACAACTCTTGTATCGTTCTTTTCCGGAAAATTTTAAACGGGTTGATGCAAATACAGCATGCCCGATGGATGAATCGACCGTAACCAAAGACCTTTGTAAAAGGGTCGTTTGACCCGAAAAAGGAGGTGCTGAAATGAAGTCGTACATGAGGACCATAATGGCAATCATCGGCCTTGTTGCTGTCATTGGGCTTTTGGTCCCCTCAGGAGCATTGGCCATGAAAGAGGTCAAAATCGGCGTGATCTATCCGCTGACCGGTGGTGTAGCTGCGGCAGGCCGAGAACTTCGCGCAGGGGCCGAACTGGCGGCTAAGATTGCAAACTCTGTTATGGCGGACCTTCCCATGACCATGGCAAAAAATGAAGGTATCAAAAGTATGGGAGGGGCTAAAATCAAGCTGATATTCAAGGATCATGAGGGGAATCCCACACTGGGTGCGGACCTGGCAAAAAAGTTGATCCTGGATGACAAGGTAAATGGTATATTGGGTTGTTATCACAGTTCCGTGACCAAAACCGTGAGTGCGGTGTGTGAACAATACGGGATCCCGATGATCAATGGCTCATCCACATCGCCCGCCCTGACCCAACGGGGGTTTAAATGGTTCTGGCGAACGACCCCGCATGACAAATGGTTCACCAAGGATTTGTTTGAACTGATCAAGGGGCTGACAGAAGGGAAAGTGCAGGGTGTGCCGGCGGTAGCCAAAAAGGACCTCATGAACCTGGCGTCTGCATGTGAAAAGACCGAATGGGGGTCCCATGTCTCCGAGCTCATCAAGAACTTTGCCAAGGAATACAAATTCAACCTCAGGAAATCCCTTCTTTATGCCGCCAAGTCGGCTGATCTTTCCAGTGAAGTTCGGTCTTTGAAAGCAGCCCGTCCGGATGCCATGCTCTTTGCATCCTACACCTCGGATGCGATTCTCCTGGCCAAGACGTTAAAGGCACAGAAAGCCCAGCCTAAAATCATCTGGGGTCAAGACGCCGGATTTGAAAAGCCGGAGTTTCGAGAAACACTCGGCGACGGTATTGTGGGAATCTTGACCCGGACCGTTTTTCTGCCAAAGGTCGTTGAAATAAAAAAACTGGCCGGTCAGGTAAATGATCTTTACAAGGCCAAGACCGGCAATGATCTTGGGGGCGCCTCGGCCCGGGCGTTTACGGGATTGCAAACGTGGGTTCATGTTCTCGAAAAAGCCGGTTCTACTGCACCGGTGGATATTCAGGCTGCCGCAAATACGATTGATATTTCCGGAAAAGAGCTTGTGGTTCCCTGGAGCGGCATCAAATTTTCGACATCAGGCGAGGAGCTGGGTCAAAATGTGTTGGGTTCGGGACTCATTGGGCAGTATCAAAAAGACAAAGACGGCAAAGTCGGACTGGAGATCGTGTATCCTTTTGACGTGTCATCTGCGGACATGATTTATCCCTTCCCCAAATGGTAAACCCGTTCATCCCGTCCCTTTGTTCCTGAAGGGACGGGATTCTACTTTTTGTAGCGCTTTAGATTTTTGAAAATAGTATCTGTTTAGGTATAGTTCCATTTTGACGGTTTCCATAATTAAATTATCGGCTGAGGCGCATCCATGGATATTTTGATCGGATCTTTGGTAGCAGGCATACTCATCGGGATGATATTGGCGCTGGTGGCGCTGGGCTTGACCATAATCTTTGGGGTCATGGACATCGTCAATTTCGCCCATGGCGAGTTTCTCATGATCGGTATGTATACGGGCCTGTTAACCGCCCAAGCCACCGGAATGGATCCGGTGTTCACCCTCCCCGTTTCTGCAATGGTCGGGTTTCTTTTAGGGGTTATCTGTTACTATGGTTTTATAAAATTTCTCATGAGAGGCCCTATGGTGGCACAACTTTTAGGGACGTTTGGGCTCATGCTTTTTTTGAGAAATTTGGCATTGTTACTCGTTGGATCCGAAGACAGGGCCCTGCATCACGGGGTTCTTGTTGGAAAAAGTTTTGACATGGGCCTGGGAGTTATCATTCCGGCAACAAAGCTGGCCGCGGCGGCACTGTCTGTGGTTTCATTTTTGCTTATCTGGCTGCTGATGAATCGGACAAAGATTGGAAAGGCTTTGACCGCAACCGCTTTGAACGCACAGGGGGCTCGCTACATGGGCGTTCCCACAGGGCGGATGAATGCCCTGGCCTGGGGCATCGGAGGCGCATCCGTCACCATTGCCGGTGCGCTTCTGGTTAATTTTTGGTCTGTAAACCCGTTTGTGGGCTTGTTGTTTACCATGATCGCCTTTGCCATTGTGGCCCTGGGAGGGTTTGGCAGTGTACCGGGGGCTTTTTTTGCCGGACTGGTGGTCGGTATGATTACAGAAATCCCCGGGATATGGGACTTTTTATCCTACACGTTGAACTGGGACTGGATGATGGATGTCCCCATGACCTCTTTTAAATATACCGGCGTGTATTTGGCTTATTTTATTATCATGGTGCTTCGTCCGAGGGGATTGTTTGGATGGAAACATTAAAAAATGTCTTCGATTTTTCAGATTTTCCTGGTTTGGATCTTTTCTTGGCCGGTATGGTTGCATTGTTTCTTCTGGTGTTTCCCATTTTTTCCAGTTCAGCCTTTGCCATGGCCACCATGATTCAGTTTTTGATGTTTTCTCTTTACGGTATGGGTTGGAATACCATTGGCGGGTATGGGGGACAGGTTGATCTCGGAAAGGCCCAGTATGTGGGGATCGGCGCTTACACAACAGCCGTTATGCTGATTCGATGGGACATTCCATTTTGGTTCTCCATGCCGTTGGGTGTTTGTCTTGCTGTGGCATGGTCTTTTATCATCGGCTATCCTTTGTTTCGACTCAAGGGACATTATTTTGCCATTGCCACCATCGCCACTTCCCTGGTGCTCATGGACCTGTTTATGGTCTGGGAGTTTGTGGGCGCTGCACGGGGGCTGGAGATCTCGCCCATTAAATACCGTCCCCCTGACTTTTGGCGGCTGATTTTCATTAAAGACATCTATTATTATTATGTGATCTTGGGTTTTTTCTTTTTGGGTATTTTATACGTCAACGGATTCAGAAAGTCCCGCCTGGGATTTCAACTCAGATCGATTCGAGATAACGAAGATGTGGCGCGTTCTTTGGGTATCAATGTTCACTGGGCAAAAATTAAGACATATGCCATTGCCACCGGTTTCGTGAGTCTGGTTGGATCTTTTCATGCCTGTTATATCAAGAATATCGAACCGGAAGACACCATGAGCCTGGACATTTCCATCCTCATAGCACTTATGGCCATGCTGGGAGGCGCAGGTTCATTGTGGGGACCCATCATCGGCGCGGCAGTGCTGATTCCGCTAAAAAGTTATCTTAAAGAATGGCTGGGCGCAACAGCCGGTCTGGTGGGTATCGATTTAATTATCTATGCAGTTATTATTATGCTGATTTCGGCCATAGAGCCGCGAGGGATCTGGGGCGTTGTGGAAAAAGTTCGGCGGCGGAGGCGAAGATAATGCCCTTATTGGAAGTACGGCATATGACCAAAAATTTTGGTGGACTGAGCGCGAATCAAGACATCTCTTTTTGTATACGTAAAGGAGAATTGGTGGGCCTTATCGGACCGAACGGGGCGGGCAAAACCACACTTTTTAACTGTATTTCGGGGCTCCATCCGGTCAGTTCCGGAAGCATAATTTTCGACGGGGAAGACATCACATCGTTGAAGGCCCATGAAGTGGCAAGGCGCGGTCTTGCAAGAACATTCCAGATCTATGTTGCTTCCGGTGATTTAACCGTAGAGGAGAATGTGATGGTGGGCTGTTTTCTGCGCACCCGATCAACCGCCGCGGCCAAATCCAGAGCAAGGGAGATTCTGGGCGAACTAAATCTGAGCGATCTCAGTGATGCACTGGTCAGTGAACTTCCGGTGGCGGCCCAGAAACGGGTTACAATGGGTACGGCGTTAGGATCGAAACCCAGATTGCTTCTATTGGACGAGGTGGCTGCGGGTCTGAACCCGGGTGAAATCGAGGAGATGATGAGAATCATTTTGCATATTCATAACGATCTCGGTGTTACGGTGATGCTTATCGAGCATGTCATGGAGCTGGTGATGAATGCGAGCGATCGCGTTATGGTTTTGGACTATGGTCAAAAAATTGCTGACGGAGAGCCGCAGAAAGTGGCCAAAGATCCCAATGTCATCAAGGCCTATCTTGGGGAGCGTTTTGTTAGGGAGCACAGTGAGGTGTTGACTTAGACATGGACGCGCATATTCTTCAGGTTCAAGACATCAAGGTGCGATATTCAGGGCTTCCGGTTGTTCATGGGCTTACCCTGAACGTGGATCAGGGAGAGACCGTTTGTGTGGTGGGTTCCAACGGCGCCGGAAAATCGACCCTTCTCAGGGCCGTCATGTCGACGCAACGGATTTTTGAGGGTAAAATTCTTTTTAAAGGCAAAGAGATTCATCGATTGAAAACAGAGGATATCGTTAGACTCGGGATTATTTATGTTCCGGAAGAAAAGATGCTGTTCGGGCCGCTTTCTGTGGAAGAGAATCTTATATTGGGTGCATATATTATCGAAGACAAGCATAGAATTGAACAGAACCTGGACTTTGTCTACACCCTTTTCCCCCGACTGAAAGAAAGGAAAAACCAGGCCGCGTCAACACTTTCCGGTGGAGAACAGCAGATGGTCGCCATTGGGCGGGGCCTGATGTCGAATCCAGAGATTTTAATGCTGGACGAACCTTCTTTGGGGCTGGCGCCCATACTGGTGGATGAAGTTCTCGATACGGTGGGTCGTCTCAAGGCGGAGGGCATGACCATACTTCTGGTCGAGCAGAACGTGCGGGAAGCACTCGGGCTTGCCGACCGGGGCTATGTCATGCAAACCGGAAGGATTGTGGCCGAAGGTTCGGGAAAGGAACTCCTTAACAGTGACCTGTTCCGCTCGGCATTTTTAGGAATTTGAAACTATCTGAAGCTCCTTCTGGTTGGGCGTAGCGAAGGTGAAGGCCTATAACTATGACCTGTAAGCAATGATCAATGACCAATGACAAATCATCAATCATAAATGACCAATGACCAACCGGAGGAATCAATGATTATCGGTGTGGATACAGGGGGGACTTTTACGGATTTTGTGTACAAAGAAGGCGACGTTTGGGGGGTTTACAAGTTGCTTTCGACGCCTTCGAATCCTGCTGAAGCTGTTCTCGAAGGGCTCGAGGTCCTGGCACTCGGGAAAAAGAAACAGATTGTACACGGATCTACGGTGGCCACCAACGCAATTCTCGAACGAAACGGTGCGAAAACCGCATTGATCACCAATGAAGGATTCGAAGACATCATCGAAATCGGACGCCAGAACCGAACCCGATTGTATGATCTTTCGTATCAAAAGGAAGCCCACATTATTCCGTCAGACTTGCGATTCGGTCTTTCGGGAAGAATTCTTCAGACGGGCGAGGAACGTGTACCGCTGGACATTGTAAAGATGAAAGATGTGGGCTTGCGTCTTAAGGAACTCGGCGTTGAATCCGTGGCCCTTTGTTTTCTCTTTTCTTATGTCAATCCTTCCCATGAACGAACGGCGTCGGATTTGTTGGCACCCCTGGGCTTCAAAATATCGCAGTCACATGAAATCTTGGCTGAATTCAGGGAATTTGAAAGAACTTCCACCACGGTGATCAACGCCTATGTATCGCCAAAGATGCAGCGATATATTGGATATCTTATGACGCAACTGGACAAAACGGACAGTTTGGGGATCATGCAGTCCAACGGCGGCAGCATTTCGGCGGAAACGGCCATGAAAGAATCGGTGAGGACCATTCTCTCCGGACCTGCCGGAGGTGCAGTTGGGGCCTATGAGATCGGTAAGATGACCGGATACGACACGCTGATCACATTCGATATGGGAGGCACATCCACAGATGTTTCCCTGATTGACAAAGCGCTGTCTTTGACTCTGGAATCGAGTATATCCGGTTATCCGGTAAAGGTGCCGATGATCGATATCCATACGGTGGGTGCCGGCGGCGGCTCCATCGCTAAATTTGATGAAGGGGGCGCCCTAAAGGTGGGCCCCGAGAGTGCCGGTGCAGATCCGGGTCCCATTTGTTACGGGAAAGGAAACAGCATCACCGTCACCGATGCCAATCTCTACCTGGGAAGACTGATTCCAGAGCATTTCCTCGGCGGCAGGATGATTTTGAAAGATGACGAACTGCCGTCGTATTTTGAGGTGATGGCTAAAAAAGCACGATTGTCTCCGCTGGAAATTGCTGAAGGCATCCTGGATGTGGCCAACACGGCCATGGAGCGGGCCATACGTGTCATTTCAGTGGAAAGAGGATACGATCCCAGGGAATTTACACTTTTCTCCTTTGGTGGTGCCGGGGGAATGCATGCGGCATTTTTGGCCCGTCTCTTGAGTATACCCAAAGTATTGCTTCCTCAGAATCCGGGCATCCTCTCCGCCATCGGAATGCTCATGGCCGATGTAATAAAGGATTACTCACTGACCATCATGCGAAATCAAGAAAATGTGACTTCAACGTTTTTATCCGATCGGTTTTCGGAAATCGAGGGACGGGGGCGGGGAGATCTCGGGACCGAAGGAATTCCCGACGACGGTATCGTACTCGAAAGGTACCTCGACATGCGCTATGAAGGTCAGTCTTATGAGATTATTGTCCCGTTTGATGAGGATTATATTGAAAAATTCCATGCGCTTCATGAAAAAACTTACGGATACAGAAATGAAGACAAAATTATCGAAATTGTAAATATTCGTCTTCGGGCACGGGGAATGCCGGAAAAACCACGATTTGAAAAGTCGGAGAAAATGGAAAAAACGCCGCCCTCTGATGCCTTTTTAGGAGAAAAGGAGGTTGTATTCGATGGAAACCGGTTGCCGACAAAAGTCGTTGCCAGAGATAAGCTGAGAAGCGGAAATCGAATCGAGGGCCCGGCTATTTTGGTGGAATATTCTTCGACCATCGTCATTCCGCCGTTTGCCACGGCTTTTGTCGATGCGTACGGCAACATCGTCATGGAAATCATGACGGAATAATAGAAGAAAAACTCCCTGAGGGCTCAAATAGTTGTATCGTTAAATGGTTTTAACGATTTGACCATTCGATGATTTAACCCATATTTGTGAGCGAAACGAATTCAGTTCAAGAGCTTTGTAACTGCGAAGACTGAAGAATAGAGGATAGATATGAAGGTAAACCCGATTCTTTTGGAAGTCTTTAAAAATCGATTTGCTTCCATCTCAGAAGAGATGGGGGTGACGTTAATCCGGACCGCCTTTTCACCCAATATCAAGGAAAGGCGCGACCTTTCCTGCGCGGTATTTGATCATGCCGGAGACATGATCGCCCAGGCGGCCCATATTCCGGTACATCTGGGTTCCATGCCGTTGTCGGTTAAAGCGGCCATCAACCATGGTCACTGGGAGAAAGGGGACATGGTCATTTTGAACGATCCGTTTAAAGGCGGAACCCATCTGCCGGATATTACCCTGGTTGCGGCCGTATTTGCGGAAAGCGACGTTCCCGAATTCTTTGTCGCAAACCGGGCCCACCACGCGGACGTGGGTGGGATGAGTTCCGGGTCCATGCCCCTTTCCACATCGATTTTTCAGGAAGGCATCATTATTCCGCCACTGAAATTGGTTGATAGAGGAACCATCGATCAGAAGATCATGAGGTTTCTGCTCAATAATGTCAGGACGCCGGTGGAGCGAGAAGGAGACTTCGCTGCACAGATCATGTCCAATGTGACGGGTGTTCGAAGGACCGAGGAACTCATTGCAAAATACGGGCTCGATAAAACCCGCTTTTATGCCGGCGCTTTGATGGACTATGCAGAACGGCTGACCCGAAAGACGATCCAGGAAATTCCGGACGGCAGTTATGAATTCGAAGACGTTATGGAAGATGACGGCATTACGGACCACAGGATAAGGATTCATGTCAACGTCACCATTCAAAGGGATACGGCGACGCTTGATTTTGGCGGATGTGACCCGCAGGTTCAGGGGAGTATTAATGCCGTGTATGCCATTACACTTTCAGCCGTTCTCTATGTCTTTCGTTCACTGGTTTCAAAAGACATTCCCACCAATGCCGGATGTCTGAGGGCCATTAACGTCCTCACCAGAAAAGGGTCTGCCGTGGATGCCCTTTTTCCGGCTGCTGTGGCCGGAGGGAACGTGGAAATGTCACAGCGGATTGTGGATGTGGTATTGGGAGCCCTTTCTCGTGCCGTTCCCGAGATGATCCCGGCTGCCAGCCAGGGCACAATGAACAACGTGACCATCGGCGGAATGGATTTGAAAAAGGGGAAGCCGTTTGCCTACTATGAAACCATCGGTGGCGGAATGGGAGCATCTTCCAAGTGGGATGGAGAAAGTGCCGTCCATTGTCACATGACCAACACCCTGAATACGCCGGTGGAGGCCCTTGAATACAGTTATCCTTTTTTGGTGACCGAATATTCCGTTCGCCGGGGTACGGGAGGAAACGGGCGTCGCAAGGGTGGAGACGGTATTGTACGCGAAATTGAATTACTTTCGGATGCCGAAGTGACGGTCCTATCCGAAAGGAGAAAAATACCCCCTTACGGACTCTTCGGGGGAGAGCCGGGGTCTGTCGGCATAAACGTCATTATCAGGAATAGAGGACGCGAACAAAAAGGGGGTAAGTTTTCCGTATCGTTAAACAAAGGAGATATCCTCCGTATCGAGACCCCCGGAGGCGGGGGGCATGGTCGTCCGGAATCTGAGAACTCCCAGCCCTGATTTGACTGGGTTTTGACATCATAATCGATAGTGCTTATGATCACAGATAAGTATTAACGAGAAGGAGATAAGGCTTTTTGAGACCGACAGATTTAATAAATGAAGATGGATTATGAAAACATCTGTGTATATAACCGCTTTTTTACTTTTGGTTTTGATTGTTTCCGGCTGTTCTTTTAATATGGAAAATTACGGTAGAGTCAGAATGGTGTCCGGGACAAATAATGGTGTGACCATTCAAGATTTAATCGACAGGTGGGATGATTACAACATTTATTATGCCGGGTATGGTGTTCGTTTTCCGCTTGGCATTATGTTCGATCCAAAAGATAATGACACCACGCTGGTGGGAGAGAGATGGAGAAAAGTTGCGGATAAAAAGACGCTCATTAAAATTACCGAATGGATTTATCCTACAACCCAGTATGAACCCTGGCTCAGCGAAATTTTGGGACCGGCCGGCCGGTTTTATGGTTTCCTCTATTATTCCTATGGATTCGTGGTCCTAAAAAAGATGGATGAAAATACGATGTGTGTATTGGATCTCGAGAGGCCTCACGAGGAAGGAATGGGAACTAAAGAATCGTAATATCAAGAAGATTCTTGATTTTGAAACGTTTCTTTTGTCAATAAAGCGCAGATTAGGGATAAGACGGAAGCACCAAGAAGGATAAGGATAAGCATCGAATACCCCTCAAGGGAATAGCCACCGGTATCGGACTTGGGATATGCGTCCAAAACCCGCCCCAATAACGGCATAAAGACGGCACCGCCTAAAAATGGAAAAAGGTTTACCATTCCGGTTGAAGTGCCGGCAATTTCCACGGGAAAAAGCTCTTTAATAATGGTAAATCCAAAGATGACGACGGATGAGGCACAAATTGAAAAAACAAAAAAGAAAATATACAAAGCGACCCGGGGAAGGTCGGCCGGGTAAATTTTGAGAAATACAAGTTCTATGACCAGCACTAAATTGCACAGGACAAATGGCTTTTTTCGGCTTTTCATTAACTTGTCCGATATAAATCCCAGAGGAGGGCTTCCGATAATCATACCCCATGCAATCATACTGAGCACGGTGCCGGCTTGGGACCGGGTCATGCCGTAAACATCCATCAGGTAAGGCCCGCCCCACAGTGCTCCGAAACCGAAAAATATACCGCAATCAAAGAAAAACCATATGGCCACCGGCCAGAAGTATTTCTCGGAAATGACATGACGGACCCCTTGGAGCAGAGGTATCTGCTTTACCGGCTCGGAGGCCTTCCCTTTTTCCTTGCCGAGTTCTTCGAGGGAAGGCCAGCCTTTATCTTCGGGGCGATCACTGACAATAAACCATACCATCGCTACAATGATAAAGGTGCAACAGCCGATGAGCTCGAAAGAGACGCGCCATCCGAAAAAAAGGGTCATCAACGCAAGAAGCCACGTGGCCGCTAGAACCCCGATCCCTCCAACTGCATTTAGAATGCCGGTCATGAAAGCAAACTCGTGAGGGTGAAACCATCGAGATAAGATTTTCATGGTGGGGATGAAGACCATGGAAACACCAATCCCCACCATAACCCTTCCAAGAAAGGCAATTTTTAAGGTCGGTGCAAATCCAAATATAATACTTCCCGCAGAAGCGATGATTAAAAATAATGTGACGGATTTTCGAGGACCCAACGAATCTGAGAGGAGGCCGGCGGGAAATTGCATAAAGGCATAGCAGTAAAAATATATCGATCCAAGCAAACCCATGACACTGGCGGTTGTTTGGAAATCTTTTATCAAATCGTTCGCGACAACGGAAAGGGAAAGGCGGTGAAAATAAACAAAAAGATAGGCAAGTGCAAGTACAAGAAAGATCAACCACCTAAAACGTATGATCTTTCTGGAGATATCTTCGATCATTCTTTTTTCCTGTGGAGGAAACAAATTGTCTGTTGAAATGGAGAGGGGGGATCGACGCTGTTTCGAAACGCTGAATCGTGATGCTTTCGGAGATATAAAAACATAACAGAACCTTCTATTCCGTGGTGGGTTAGGATGTTTTTTGTTGTTTCGCTTTTTCTTCTGCTTTGAGGTCTTTTTTTAAGATTTTGCCGACATTTGTTTTGGGAAGTTCTTTCCTAAATTCAATTTCTGTTGGAAGCTTGAACTTAGCCATTTTATCTTTGCAATATTCGATAAGTTCTTCCTGTGTGGCGGTTGCGCCTTCTTTAAGAGAGACAAAAACTTTGACGGATTCACCTCGGGTGGGGTGGGGGATGCCGATGGCGGCGGCTTCCTGGACCTTGGGGTTTTCGTAAAGTACTTCTTCAATATCACGCGGGTAGACATTCAAACCACCGGATAAGATCATATCTTTTTTTCTGTCAACGATATAAAAATATCCATCTTCGTCCATTTTGCCGATATCGCCGGTGTAAAGCCAGCCCTCGGTAAGTGTGCCGGCTGTCTCTTTGGGGTTGTTCCAATAGCCTTTCATAACCTGGGGACCCTTAACAAGAAGTTCACCCGATTCTCCAACGGGAAGGTCCGTCTTACCGTCATTGAGATCAACAATCCGGCACTGGGTGTCCGGAATAGGGACGCCGATACTTCCGACTTTCCGCTTACCACCGGCATACGGATTGATATGTGTTACCGGGGATGATTCCGTCAGACCGTATCCTTCGACGATGACAGCCCCGGTTTTGTTTTCAAAATCTCTGATCACTTCCACCGGAAGCGGGGCGCTTCCTGAAAAGCATCCTTTTATGGATGTCAAATCGATTTTGTCGATGTGTGGATGATTCAATATGCCGATGTACATGGTCGGTACCAATGGTGCAAATGTCGGCTTGAATTTTTTAATCGCTTCGATCAGCGGTTCCGGCTGGGGTTTAGGAACAAGAATATCTCCCCACCCCAAATAGATGGCCAGATTCATTGCAGTTGTGAGGCCAAACACATGAAAAAAAGGAAGTGCCCCCAGCATGATTTCATTGCTGTTGAAGGTGGGGAACCATGCACCAATTTGTTGTACCTGTTTGCTCAGGTTGGCATGGGTGAGCATAACCCCTTTTGAAACACCGGTGGTCCCCCCGGTATACTGATACATGGCAATGTCATCAAACAAAAGCTCAACGTCGGGAGGATTTGCAGCACTTTTTGCCAGAACATCTTTCCATTTGTACACATTTTCAGAAGATTTAACACTTGCCGCAAGATTCCTTTTTTTGGCCACAAGCGGAAACAAAAGATTCTTTGGAAAAGGAAGATAATCGCCGATTGAGGTATAGATGATCTTCTCTATGTTTGTTTTCGATCTTAGATCGATCATGCGGTTTCCCAGAAGATCTAAGGTTATCAGTAATTTTGAACCGGAATCATTAAATTGATGCTCAAGCTCACGGTCTGAGTACAAGGGGTTATTCATCACCGCTATTCCCCCGATCTTCAGTATGGCGTAATAGGCAACGACACAGGGGATAACGTTCGGCAGGAGGATGGCGATGCTGTCTCCCTTTCGAATTCCAAAAGAATGCAAGACCGTGGCAAAACGGTAAACCATATCATTGAGTTCACGATAGGTCATTTTGTAGCCCTCGAAAAGCAGCGCCATTTTATCCGGAAATTTACCCGCGGTTCTTTCAAGAATATCCGGAAGGCATATTTCTTCGAAAGAAATTCTTTCTGGAACCCCCCTTTCATAGCTGGTTAACCATGGCTTAGTTTCATATTTAATTTCTGTTGTCATATGATCCTCTTTTTGGTTTGTCACAGCACTGTTGAAGTCATCTTTTTAATGGGCTAAGACTAATCGAAATTATTTACATATATGTGTTAGGATGAAAATGGATATTTGTCAAGAAATCTCGTATCTTAATTGAGTGAAAGTCGAGGGTGAACCTGTAGTAACCTACTGCGAACCCTTGACAACGAAGGAGGTAGGGTATTATCGGCTTTCCTGAAAGGAAAACAAAATGAAGATAAAAAGGAAAAAATTATAGCTTACGAATAGGAGAGATGCGAAATTAAAATTGAAGTTAAAAAATTCTTTAATTTAATATGATCCAAGGCGTCTTCATTGTGTTTACGCTCGATTAAGGTTGTAATTTATGCGATTTTAATATACCAAAATAAACTTGAAATTATATGAAAAATTGAACTTTTTCTTGACAGGCAAAAAGCGCGTCTGTTAGAAAATGAATGAATGCTCATTCATTATTTGGGTATTGTTTGGTACTTTTGGGGTAAAAAGTTTTAAAGGTAAACACGAAAAAATTTAAGCATGAAATGATATTATCAATTTTTTTCCGGCGATAAAGGAAGATGCTTTCATAATAAATTTATTTGCTATTTCTGCATTAAAGAGGGTTTAGGAGTGAAAAATTAAAAAATGGAAGCTGTGTTGATATCTCCGGCCAAAGCAACCGTTCTTGGGGTTCCCACGGTAATTTTCTCATGGATCATACCGCTCGTTGGCGTGGCAGTTTTTACATACATTATTGCCCTTCGTCTCAAACCCATGGTTAAAGCGTTTCCGGATCCACGGTTTGATCGTTTAAAAGATCGATTTTTAAAAATGTTAAAATATGCTATCGGGCAATACCGGCATCCCAGGTACATGGATGCAGGCATTATTCATATAGCGCTCTTTTCAGGTTTCATCATCCTGTCTCTGAGGTCCATCACCCTTGTGTTGCTCGGAATATCAGATGGCTATGTACTGCCGGGGATGAGCGGAATGGCCGGGCAGGTTTACACGGTACTCAAGGATATTGCCGGAATACTCGTTCTGGGAGCGTGTCTGGCTGCAATGTATCGTCGACTTGTCGTTAAACCCAAACGATACGCGGTGCCGGCAAAATACGGCAAAGAACATACTTGGGAAGCCGTTCTGGTGCTGATGCTGATTACAGGGCTGGTTACCTGTGATATGGCCTTTGAGGGAAGCGAGTTTGCGGCTCAAATTCAAGGTGGATTGAAGCCGGATATTCTGATTCCGATGACCGGAACATGGATGGCAACCCATATTTTAACGTCCCTTCCCATAGATATGCTGCAGTTTATCCATGTGGGTGCATATTTTTCACATGAGCTGATCTTCTTCTTTTTCCTCTGTTTTTTACCCATGGGCAAGCATTTTCATGTCATTACGTCTTTGCCGAATGTGTTTTTAATGAAACTCGACAAAGGCACGGTAAAACCCGTTCGGTGGGGTGTAACCGATGAAGCGCTGGATGACCTTGAATCGTTTGGGGTCAAGAAATACGAGGATTTTACCTGGAAACACATGCTCGATTTCTATTCCTGTGTAGATTGCGGGAGATGTTCTGACAACTGTCCGGCCAATGCTGTGGGGCGCCCCCTTTCTCCCAGATTTATATCCATTAAATGCCGCAACTATTCATTCGATAAATATCCACTCAAGGACAAGCCGGTAGATGTCAATCCTTTTATCGGCAACGTATTGGAAGAAGATGAGGTCTGGTCGTGCACCACCTGCGGCGCCTGTGAACAAGAGTGCCCGGTGTTTATCGAATATATCGACAAGATTGTTGATGTCCGTAGAGGATTGGTAGATGACGGTGTGGTACCGCAATCTTTGCAAAAGCCGCTGGGAGCCCTTGAAAAACGAGGTAACCCTTACGGAAAGATGGAGAAAAAACGCTCGGACTGGACCAAGGAATTGCCTGAAGATCTCAACATAAAGATCCTGGGGAAGAAAGAAACAGCAGACACCCTTTACTTTGTAGACAGCATTACTTCGTATGATGACCGGATACAGGACATCGGACGGGCCGCAGCGAGGGTTCTTACTGTTTCCAATATAGATTTCGGAATCCTGGGGCCTGCGGAAAGAGACAGCGGCCACGAAGTCAGGCGGTTCGGTGAGGAGATGCTCTTTTTGGATCTAAAAGATCGAAACTCAGATGCCATCATGAATGCCGGTGTGAATCGTATTGTTACTGCAGATCCTCATGCCTTCAACGCGTTGAAAAATGACTACAAAGACATCCCGCCGGTGGAACATATCAGCCGGACCATTTTAAAAAGCATTAAATCGGGCATCCTAAGTTTAAAGCATGTAGAGAACTCAGATAAAATCTATACGTATCACGATCCGTGTTATCTCGGCCGGCACAATAACCTTTACGACGATCCGCGGGAGGTCATCGATTCGATCCCCGGAATCCAGCGGGTCGAAATGACTGCAAACTGCAAAGACCGCTCCTTTTGTTGCGGTGGCGGCGGGCTGATGCTGTTTTATGAGCCCATAGAGGAAAGAAGGATGGGTCAGGTAAGGGTTGAAATGGCAAAAGCCGCCGGTGCAAACGTGATCGTTACGGCCTGTCCCTTTTGCATGGTCAATATTGAAGATGCCATTAAGACCAGCGGCTTCGAAGGAGAGATGGAAGCCATAGATCTTGTGGAGTTGATTGACAGGCATATCATTGATGATTGATGATAGAATCTAAACTGAGCGGTTCCGGGTTCCCCGTTCAACGTTCAAGGTTGTAAAGACATTCAGTCACAGCTTATTGCGCTCTGTTTATAGACAGCTGCAGCAATCCTCAATTGGGTGAACTGATAAGCGTTGCTGAATCTTTTATAACTCCTTTTAAATTGGAATGTCGACGTTGCTAAACCGTGAACCTTGAACCCTGAACCGATTAACCTGGGATATATCCTTTGTGTTTTAGTGCCTTTGCGGCAAATAATTTTTTGGAGGGAAGATATGGAAATTTTGGTGTGTGTCAAGAGGGTTCCGGACACCTCGGAAAATGAGATAGAGATCAACAGAGACGGTACGGATATCGAGCGGGATGACTTGGTATATTCTGTCAACGAATGGGATAATTATGCGGTTGAAGAAGCCATTCAGATTCGAGACAAGGTCGGCGGCAGCATTACCGTCGTTTCTGTTGGTGAAGCGGAAGATGAGGAGGTCGTTCGAAGAGAAATGGCCATGGGCGCTGATAAAGGCGTGCTGCTTTCAGATGATGTGTTTAATGGATCTGATGGCAAAGGGATTGCCGCTGTTTTAAAAGCAGCGGTTGAAAAAGGGAATTATGACCTGATTTTGACCGGCGCTCAGGCAGATGACGGGGCAGGCCAGGTGGGCGGCATGCTGGCCGCCATGCTCGACTGGCCCTATGCTTCTTTGGTAAATCTTCTGGAAGTTATCGATGACAAAAAAATTAAAGTCGGCCGTGAAATTGCCGGCGGAAACCAGGAGATGAATGAAATTGATCTGCCGTGCGTCCTTTCGATTCAGACTGGCATCAATGAACCTCGGTATGTGGGAATTCGCGGAATCCGGAAGGTGGCGTCACTTGAAATACCGGTTCACACCGCTGACGATCTCGGGATTGCCGAGGACAC
>JBFESJ010000052.1:0-17627 GCA_041548585.1 Desulfobacterales bacterium
CTTGAATCCTTTGAAAATCACCAACTTTTTTGGAGAAGAACCACAAAAATAAACTCTCCGAACCAACACTTATTTGACAAACAGTAGAACTCATGTTAGCAATCATATAATACGTCACTGGGGGAGCCGATGAAAATTGGCTGAGAGGAGGCTTGAAGCCTCGACTCCTGGAACCTGATCCGGATCATGCCGGCGTAGGGAAGTTGATACCCTCATATCGTTGTTTTTCCTTCCCACTTTCCGGTATTCTGTTCCAACCCTAATCAAAGCTTCGGCAGTCTTGCCATTAGACAATGCATAACAGCACCCAAACCGATACAAAATCTGGAGAACGTCCAGATGCCCCGACCGTTACACTGGAACAGGTATCCTTTTCATATCCCGGTGAGCAGATCTTTCGCTCCTTGAATTTTACTTTAAAAGGCGGCCAGTGGACATGCCTTATCGGCCCCAGCGGCTGTGGGAAGTCTACGCTACTCAGGTTGATTTCCGGTACTCTTCGTGAGGGACTTTCCGGGCGAATTCGTTTTAATGATAGCAACAACCATAAAGGATTTACCGCCTGGATGGCTCAAAAAGATCTGTTGCTGCCCTGGCTGAGCGTTGTGGATAATGTCTGTTTAGGGGCACGCTTGCGGGGTGAGATGTCCCTCCAAAAACGATCAAAAGCGATTTTGCTGCTTGAAGATGCGGGATTGGCTGAATATGCAGACGCACTTCCTTCAGCGCTTTCCGGGGGCATGCGTCAGCGCGTGGCGCTTTTGCGAACGCTTATGGAAGATCGTTCGGTAATCCTCATGGATGAGCCGTTTTCAGCGCTTGATGCCTTGACAAGACTCAAGCTTCAGGATTTGGCGGCAAGATTGGTTAAAGGAGCAACTGTGTTGATGGTGACGCATGATCCTTTAGAGGCGCTTCGTCTTGGACATCGGATATTCGTGATGACCGGCAGACCTGCAAAACCGAGCGATGCTTTGATTCCGCCCGGGTCTCCTCCGCGTAAGCCCGGTGATCCGGCAGTCATTTCTTTGCAGGCAAAATTGCTTGACCGACTGGAGGGCGGAGGCAAAGCATGAGCATCGTACGTCTTATCTTCATTCTATCGGGATTGGTTTTGATATGGCAAGCGATTGTCCTTGTGACCGGGGTGCCGGCTTATATATTACCCGGTCCGGTAAGTGTTGCTAAGGCAGCCCTATCTCACACAGGCCCATTATTTGACCATACCATGACGACGTTGTTTGAAATCATTGCCGGATTGGTAATCGGAACACTGTTGGGTGCTTCAAACGCTCTTGTTATGATTGCTTCCAAACCACTAAAACGCTGGCTGTTACCTGTTCTCGTAATGAGTCAGGCGATTCCTGTATTTGCACTTGCCCCCCTTCTGGTCCTATGGCTCGGCTACGGCATGAGTTCAAAAATCGCAATGGCGGTTCTGATTATTTTCTTTCCGGTGACAGCTGCGTTTTATGATGGATTGCGAAGTACCGAGCCCGAGTGGCTGGAACTTGCGCAAGTAATGAAAGCGAAACCTTTGGCAATTATCCGGCATATCAGGATCCCTGCTGCGCTGCCGGCGTTTGCTTCAGGGCTCCGCGTTGCAACCGCTGTGGCGCCCATCGGCGCTGTTGTTGGTGAATGGGTCGGTTCCAGTGAAGGTCTTGGGTTTTATATGCTTCACGCCAATGCACGCATGCAAATCGATATCATGTTTGCTGCACTTGGCGTACTTGGTGTCGTTGCCCTGGCGCTTTATTTTTTTGTGGACAGGATAATGATTAAAATCGTTTATTGGCAGAAAGAAGAAAAGGAAGAGGAGGAAAGTAACGCATGAAACGAAAATATCTTATATTTATTTTCATAATGCTGGCTCTGTTTGGCGGGGTTTCAAATACGGCAACCGCGTCGGAAAAACTTACGGTTGTACTCGATTGGTTCGTCAATCCGGATCACGGACCTTTGTTTGTCGCCCTTGAAAAAGGATTCTTCAGCCGGCAAGGACTGGATGTCAAATTCCACGTCCCTTCAAACCCGAATGATCCTCCAAAACTTGCTGCTGCCAAAAATGCAGATATTGCGGTTTCCTATCAGCCGCAGCATTATCTTCATGTTGATCAAGGATTACCACTGGTCCGAATTGGAACGCTCGTTGCAACGCCTTTAAATACGCTGGTCGTGCTGGCAGACAGTGACATAAAAAACCTTGCTCAACTGAAAGGTAAAACTATAGGGTATTCAATCGGTGGGTTTGAAACTGTTATTCTCAAGGTCATGCTTGAAAGCCAAAACCTGTCTCTGGATACCGTAAAATTGGTCAATGTCAATTTCTCGCTGTCCCCATCTCTTTTTTCCGGAAGCACAGACGCGGTAATCGGTGCCTATCGAAATTTTGAATTGAATCAGATGGACATTGAAGGACGGCCAGGACGTGCCTATTTCGTTGAGGAATATGGGATTCCTTTCTATGATGAGTTGATACTGGTTACCCATCGAGATTATGTCAAAGAGACAAAACTCAGAAGGTTTATCGATGCCTTGGAAGAAGGTGTCCAGTTTCTGGTCAACCATCCGGACGAAAGCTGGAAGTTATTTATTCGGGGGCGAAAGGATCTGGATAACCAGCTGAATCGTTTGGCGTGGCGGGATACACTTCCCCGCTTTGCCCTTCGTCCGGGGGCACTGGATCGCGCCCGTTATCAGCGCTTTGCAAAATTCCTTAAAGAACACGGCTTGATCAAGAAAATTCCCCAGCTAGAGCGATATGCGGTCGAATTGCCGTGAACAGGATAAATACCTGAATTTTGCATAAAAAATCTTGCAAAATTTAGGAAATAAATCGAATGAATAAACCACGGGAAACGTTGCATCGCGATTAAGAATAGGTGTACTAAGGAAGTGAAGATGAGTCTATCAAGGGAGTTGTGGGAAGCCAACACGGATCTTGCCCAGGCCAGCCTTAACCATGCTTTTGTTCAAGGGATCGCCGATGGCAGCCTTTCCAAAGAGCGTTTTACCTACTATATCGGGCAGGATGTCTTTTTCCTGAAAGCGTTTGCCCGTGCTTATAGTATAGCAGCGGCTAAAGCACCTGACTGGGAAGGATTTTGTATTTTGCACGCGCTGGCCGATGGGGTTCTGGAAGAGTTGAAATTACATGATAAATATGCGGCCAGATGGAATGTGGACATCATTCATGTGGAACCAGGTGCGGCGACGCGTCGTTATACCGACTTCCTGCTGGCCACTGCCTGGGGCAATGATACAGGCATAACTGTTGTGGCCATGTCTCCTTGCATGCGCCTATATTCTTATTTAGGGCAGCAGCTGGAGAAGCTGAACCCAGCAGAACATCAATATATAGACTGGATTCTCACATACAGCAGCCAGGATATCGAGATGTTGGTACAGCAGTTGGAACAACTGGCTGACCGATACGTTTCAGACACAGGACTTGCACACGCTACCTATCGTTATGCTATGGAGTGCGAACTGGGATTTTTTCAGGCCGCTTTTAACAGTGTTGATCCTATTGCTTTCTAATTTTAGTGTCCGTTTTTTCCGAATATTTTTCAAGACGTTTATAACGGTTCATTGCAGATTTTGCAAAGCGGGCAATGACTCTAGAAAGATCTGAAGTGTTCCAAACGGCTGTAAACTCGTCTGAGCCGAATAGCCGCTTGTTCATCATAAAATGAGGCTCATGGTCTAAAATAAGGGTGATGTCCTCATAATCAAAATCGATTTTACCCTCAAAAATACTTTTACATAATTCCATGATGGTCTGGGCAAAAAAATTGATTACATCTTCAGTGGATTCTGCCAGGTTAAGTTTTTTCCTGAAATCGGGAAGAACTTCATTTTCGTACTTTGTAAAGGAAATCTGTGGCGCCATGTCATTCCTCCTTAATTATTCTGGGAAAGCCGATCCTTTAATCCCCTAAAGGATAAAAAGCCATTTGGTAAGACACCCCATATTGACGATCTGGATAAGAAGATTGAATGATACAAATGTGTAGTTGGGCGTTGTTGTTTCCTTGGAATAAAATGAAATTTTTTTGATGAGCATATCAGGTTTGGATGAATGCATGATATGGTCTTTAAGTTTCCAAAGTAAAAGGCAGCACGTGTTTATTTCCATTTAACCCCAATTAATCATAAACAAATGCCTTCATCACTTAATTATAAATAGCATAAAAAAATCAATATCTCAACATTCTTTCCGTATCAATAATAAAATTTTCGTATTAGAATGCACAAAAAAATGTGCATGGATGACCTGTTTTCTGTGCATGCTGCTTTTCCCGACGGTTTCCTTTGATCTGATCCCCGAATAAAAATTGTTAAGACATTGGATTATGATGATCGCAACTGACTATGAAATAAGGGTTTTCAAACGCCAGATAAAAAAATTGTCTTAACAATTACAGTAGATGTAAAGCCGGCGGAATTTGGCATGAATTTTGATTTACAGAACAGAATTGAATCGAATGAATTATTAATCCAGAATAAGTTGAGGATTCGATTTGTACAATAAATGTTTCAGGCGTTGTTCCGGCTAAATATTTTAAGGGAGTACTCATGGACAAACTGCTTTTTATTGATGATGAAGAGGGCATCCGACATTCCGTGGTGCGTGCTCTGAAATACGAACCTTATAAAACATATACCGCCGAAAATGGTGAAATCGGTATAGCGTTCGTCAAAAAGAATCTTTTTGAAGTTTCAACTGTTATTTCAGATTATAAGATGCCTGGATTGGATGGCCTTGAAACGCTTTCCGCTATTGGGTCCATCAATCCAGAAATCACTCGTATCATACTTACAGGATACGCGACCATGGAAGCGGCAATTCAGGCGACAAATGAAGGGGTTGACGGTTTTCTGACAAAGCCGTTTGACAATGTGGAACTTAGAGCAAAGATTCGTACAATCAATGTAAGAAAACGTCTGAAACAGTTTGTGTCCGAGCAGGTTTATCAAACGATCGAAAAATCCCAAGGCGTCCTGAAACCAACATTCCATGAAGTGTCAATCCTTTTTTCCGATATTCGTGGTTTTACCCGGATGTCCCAGCATATTCCACCAGACAAACTCGCTTCCTTTTTAAACAATGACTATTTTACACCGCTGGGCGAGATCGTCTATAAGCATAATGGCGTTGTGGACAAGCATATCGGAGACAGCATTATGGTGGTTTTCGGCTCACCTGTCGAGTATGATGATAATGCAATTCGTGCTGTAAGAACAGCCATGGACATGCAGAAAAAGGCAAAGGAAATTGATAAAAGGCTTTATGGAAAAAATGGGCTGAGGCTTAAAATCGGAATCGGTATATCAACGGGAGAGGTGTTTTCAGGTATTTTAGGTTCACTAAGAATCAAGGAGTTTACCTCCGTGGGAATGCCGGTCAACATTGCCGCGCGACTCCAAGGGATGGCAAATGGTGGTGAGATCCTTATTGGCGATATGACCTTTCAAAAATTGTCGGATAAAATAGAAGTTGAAACCCTGCCTCCAGTGACCGTTAAGGGTATCAATGAACCGATTAACGTCTACAAAGTGAAAATGTAGTCTTTTTACATCAATTGAGAAACCCGTTTGACGTCACATTTCAATTGGAATTGTATCTTTAAACTCGCCATGATATAATTGCTGAAAATCTGAAAAAATGACCCAACGTTTAAAAACAGACCGGAGAAGAGCTTAAATAAAGCGCTGAAAAATAAACTCGGTCGTTGTCTTTTTACGCCAACATGAATTCCGATATTTGCAGGATAAAAGAACAAGGGTTTTCTCAGGGAAACTGTCTGGTCGAGGCCAACGGGAAACGTGCGCCGGCCTGCCGGGTAACATTAAAACAGAAAAATCGCCAACCGTATCGACTGATAACCGCCATTCATCTGTCGCGTCCCGAAAACTATCTTTCCATTTATCAATCGGGGTGTAATTTTTCGTGCCGTAAATGCCATTCCTGGTATTTCAGCAAGGTAAAGAACGGTAGCTGGTACGCGCCGAAGGATGTCTTAAGAGAAGCCATCGACTATGAAAAGTCGGTTACCCTTAAAGAGCCTCGAGAAAAAGCAACCGCCTGGCATGCCCATGATACCTGCCGATGCTGCGGGAGTTGCATACTTTACGGAAAACGATCAAGTTCATGCCCGGGAATACTCGATCCTGAATCCATTGTATTGGGCCCCCAGGGATTTGGTCCTGTGAGGAATATTGCAGCATTTACCGGCGGTGATCTGACATGCAACCCCGAGTTCTATGGAGAATGTACACGCCTTATCCATACGCATACGCGGCTCTGGGTATTGATCGAAACCAACGGTTACGGGCTGACACCGAATAATCTCGATTATTTACAAGATTCGGGCGTGGATGCCTTTTGGCTAGACATCAAAGCGTATGACAATGATAAGCACAAATGGTTGACCGGATGTTCCAATGAGACGATTTTGAGGTTGCCCGAAGAAATCCTCAAAAGGGGGTTTGTTCTGGAAGTCTTGTCCCTTTATATTCCCGAGTTGGTTGAAGCTGATGAACTTGAAAACGTTGCACAGAGCCTTAAAGACGTCGATTCCTCGATTCCCTTTACCATTCTGGCTTTTTTCCCTGAATACCGCATGAAGGATTTTAGACGTCCCTTTGTATCTGAAATGACAGAAACCTATAACCGGGTTAAGGCAACCGGTCTGAAGAATATCCGCCTCGGAAATGTGGGGGTTTTTGCGCGCACTGAAGCGGATCAAAAATATTTGATGGAAAATGTTGGGAAAGGAGCGTTCTAGCCCGAATTTATCACGAATAAAGTCGGAGTCGTCTTTCACGGATGGTGGGAGCGGAAAAAGATCAAAAGGCTTTTTACCAGCTGACCCATAAAGTCAAAGTCCAACTTTTCCATGGTATCCGAAGCCAGGTGATAATGGGGATTTCGGTAAAACGCCGTATCGGTCACCATGACCGCCTTATACCCCCGATGCCAGAATGAAGCGTGGTCGCTGAGTCGAACGGAAGGGAGTAGAAATCCTCCCACAGGAACCGTCAGCTTGATCACGGGAAGATCCAGGTTTTGGGAAAACGCCCGGAATAAAGCCGCTGTGAAACCTCTGGAAGCAAAATTGCCCACGATACCGATGTAGTCTCCTTGTTTGGGGTAGTTGAAAAACATCAATGGAAACGGATAATTCTGACAGCCCGGTTGATGACAGGTATAGCCCACCATCTCCAGGCAGATCATCCCGTCGATCGGTTCTTTTTTTTTCCGTGCGTTGTGGGCATAAACACTGCTCCCCATGTGCCGGGTACCGAACGTCGGCGGTTCTTCGAGGGGGAATGAGACACATTTTACGGAAAGATCGAGTTCTTGATGGTCTTTGAGCCTTTTCAGATGCCGGGCGGTTTCCAGTTGAACGGCGACGGCACTGGCGTTATCGTCGGCACCTACGGTTCCAGCGACGGAATCATAATGGGCGCCCAGGATAAAATGTTTCGTGGGATTGTCACAAAAAGAGATTTGGGCCACGACATTTGAAACCGTAAAATTCCGATATCGATAGGGCTCACAGTGCACCGGCAGGCCGATATCTTCATAGAATTTTTCGATGTACGCTCTGGTCTTTTCAATGTTATGGGGCAGCAAGACACTCCGTTCACCGATGGTCTGCGTCATTGTCCTGACGTGATTCTGCAATCGTTCGATGGTCTTTTTTGGGTCAATCATCGATACCTCCGCCTCTGAAATTCCTTCAGGACACATTGTGAAAATCACCAGGAAAATACAAAAAAAGCTAAAACGCGAATTCATAGTCAAGGTTATTTAAAAAACGATGAAATATCAATTATAATTCATTTTATTATGGGAACGTGCACTTATTGTGAAAAAAGTAATAGAACCATCTCCGATACCATCGGTTTTTGTGCCGACTGTATCCGGGCGCATTTCGATATTGTCTGGCCGCAAATTAAAAAGGTTCACGATCGCAGCCGGAGAGCATACGGTCTTCCGGAGAATCCTCCGGATGTCGCTGCCGGCGTTTCTTGTGGCCTGTGCGTCCATCAGTGCAAGATTCCTGAAAATGAAACCGGGTTCTGCGGTCTCCGACGCGTAAAATACAGCAGAATTTGTGGCGGGAGACCGCATGAGGGTAATTTATCTTACTATTACGATCCCCTTCCCACGAACTGTGTCGGTGATTTTGTCTGCCCAGGAGGCACGGGTTGCGGGTATCCCAAATATGCGATTACCAAAGGCGCAGAATACGGGTACAGGAATCTGGCTGTTTTCTACCATGCATGCGGGTTTAATTGCCTGTACTGTCAGAACTACCATTTTAAGACGAAGACTTTTTCCTCTCAAAAGATTACTGCAAAACAACTCGCCAATGCTGTGGACAAAAAGACAACCTGTATCTGCTATTTCGGTGGCGACCCGACCCCCCAGATTCTCCATGCTATCAAAACATCGAAAACGGCCCTTAAAAATGCCGAAGGTCGCATCCTTCGGATTTGCTGGGAGACCAATGGTTCTGTTCAGCAGCCGTTTCTGACCATGATGGCGGATTTGTCTTTAAGGTCCGGCGGCTGCATAAAGTTCGATATTAAGGCCTGGGACAAGGGCATTCACCATGCCCTTTGCGGTGTGACGAACCAAAAAACCCTGGAGAATTTTCAGATCTTGGCCCGGTGGATCGATCAAAGACCCGAGCCGCCCCTTCTCATTGCTAGCACACTGCTTGTTCCCGGGTATGTGGATGAACCTGAAGTCACAAAAATCGCAAATTTTATGTCATCTCTCAACCCGGAAATTCCATACAGTCTGCTGGCATTTTGCCCGCAGTTTTATCTCAACGACCTTCCAACCACCTCCCGATCCCAGGCCATGCGGTGCAAGGCGGCTGCTGAAAAATCCGGCCTGAAAAATGTTCGTATCGGGAATGTGCACTTGCTTAGGGAAAATGAATGACCGACACTAGTCCCGAAAGGCCGTGAGCGGTTCATGGATCAGGTCGTTTTCCCTGAAGCGGGTCGGTCTTAGAAGGTGAATATCTTCGGTTTCGGCATGTCCGTTCACGATTAGCTCAGCGACAACCATACCGGTTGCGGGTGCGTGCTGGAAACCGTGGCCGGAAAAACCGGCGGCGCAAATAAAATTCTTTAATTCCGGAAATGCACCAATCACCGCATGGTGATCCGGTGTCAATTCATAGTGGCCCACCCAGCCCCGTATAATCCGGGCTCTCTGAAGAGACGGAACCCGCCGGATAGACTCGACGGCCGTCCATTCCTCGGCATCAAAATCAACATGATGGTTGAAAGATTTTTCGCCCGTGGGTCCACCCAAAATCAGTCCTTTGCCCTCTCGTTTCATGTACCAGCCGGAATCGATATCAATCATCATGGGAAAGACTTCCGGGATTTCATCGAAGGCATCCGTAAAAAACAGGTGGCGTTTTAACGGCGCTATCGGGAGATCCAGTCCGGCCATGGCCGCTATCTCACCGGCCCAAGGCCCGGCGGCATTGACGATGATATCTGCCTTGATTTCGTGTACACTTTCTGTTTGCACACCAACAGCACTTTTACCTGAAATCGAGATACCGGTGACCGGAATCTTTTCCAGGAAAACGGCTCCGCCTTGCCGGGCCTTTTTGACAAAGGCCTGAAGCGCCTCCATGGGACCGTAGAATCCATCGTCCTTTGTATACGAACCGCCCGAAAGATCATCGACTCGGATAAACGGCCAGCGTTGGACCACCTCCTGAGGCGTAAGCAAATCGACTGGAAGCTCCAGCCCTTCCATCAAACGGGACGTATGTTTAAAAACCTCCCATTGTTTTTGTGTTGATGCCAGAAAGAGGTAGCCGTATGGTTTGAAATTTAGGTCAATGCCGAATTCGTTTTTAAATTGTCGGAAAACCTCTCGTGAGATCAAAGAAAAACGGATGTTAACGGCTGTGGAAAACTGGGTCCTCAAGCCGCCCAGGCAGGCCGACGTGGCGCCTTGAGCACCGATCTCTCCCTTTTCCAAAACAAGCACGTCATTGACCCCTTTTTGGGTCAGTTGATAGGCGATGCCGGCACCGATAATTCCACCGCCGATTATGACGACCTGGGCTTTTGGGGGTAATTCAGACCTCATTTTTCTGTCTATTTGGACTGCAAGCGATCGAAATCCATTCTTCTTTGAAAAGTATCTCAATAACTTCAAAGTTCAGATTTTCCATTTTTTCCAAAACCGTATCCTTTTCTGTTTCAATAATCCCCGAGCAGATGAAAAGACCTTTTGGGGTTAGGATATTTTTGATGCAATCTAAAAGAGTTAAAACAGCTTTTGATGTGAGATTGGCAGCAACAAGATCAAACCGTTCTGTTATTTTATCGACCAGGCTACCGGTGATGACTTTGAAGGTGGATTTTGATATCCTATTTTGTATTAAATTTTTACAGGCGATATTAGCAGCGACATTATCATTGTCCGTTCCCCACACTTTGCTTGCGCCAAGTTTTGCGGCTGCAATCATAAGAATGCCGGAACCGGTACCCACATCCAGAAAAGAAGCGCCCCTTTTTAGATATTTTTCAATCATGGTGATGCACTGACGGGTTGTGGGATGGGTTCCGGTACCAAAGGCCATGCCTGGATCGATTTCGAGGACGATTTCATCATGCGCTTGAGAATATTCCCGCCATGTGGGTTTTACGACAATATTTGCTGTGATTTTCTCAGGCCGAAAATAAGCTTTCCATGTTTCAGTCCAATCTGCTTCATTCATATCAGAGCAGACAATGCTACATTTAATGCCGTTTGTTTTTTCAAGCGTTGCCAAATTTCCTTCAATGATTTTCATTGTTTTTTCTAATCTGTCATCGCAAGAAAGATAGCCGATGACTGCGTCATGTTCGGGTATTAGGCGATCGTTTGCCCAATCCTCCAAAGATTCAATCTCCGGCGTTTCGACAACGACACCTTTAAGGCCCAGGTCGTAAAACAGATTGGAAATAAGGTCCGTTGCCAATTGCTTGTCTTTGAAATCAAAAATGACTTTTGCTTCTATCCATTTCATAAATTAAAAGTTTTCCTTTGGCGGGTTAAAGTAGCCGTGTTTTAAATCCGGAAAAGATTCTTTCATCTGTTGAATCACCCGATGCATCCCCACTGGCCTACCAAGTTCAGTGGCAGCGGACATAATCGCCCAATATTTCGCCGGATCAAAATTCAGATTTCGCCATTGGATCATGTTTATCGAATACGTGTTGGTAAATTCTATCAATGCATCCACCTCTTCCGGAGTGTCGGTAAACCCGGGGCAATTTAAATAGTTTATGGAAACAAATTTTCCGGATTCAAGAGCGGTTTCTATGCTTTTTATAACATCGTCAAATGTATACCCTTTGGGCCGGAAATAAGCATCATAAGACTTTGATCTCACACTGTTGAGACTGATTCGGACGCTGTCGAGTCCGGCGATAAACAGATTTTTAAGAATTCGAGGCTTGCTCCCGTTGGTGTTCATGTTGATGGTGCCGCGCCTGGTTTTGGATCGTATCTGTTTTATGGCCGGTTCTATAACATCGGCGGCCAGTAAAGGATCCCCTTCACACCCTTGGCCAAAGCTGACAACACTTTGCCTGACTCGCCTGATGTGGCAGAGCGCTACTTCAGCAATCTCTGCAGAAGACGGTTTGAAGGCGATTCTCTCCTGGCTGTGCGGAATGTCACTATTTTTCTGAAGGGACAAACAGCCAAGGCAATGTGCGTTACAATGTCCGGATGTTGGCAGGGGCGCTTCGTATCTTCCCAGAAAAAAATTTTTGGCCGCCGGGCAGCCATATTCCAATGCACATTTTTCAAGGTGCGTTTCCAATCGGTTATCCGGCATTTTTCCCTGGATCTTTATAATTCCGGCATCAACATCTTCGGGTTTCATCAGGCGAAGATCCTGTCGTTTTTCTCTATCTACCCGTATTACAGCGGATCTGAATTTGCCCCTATGCCATCCTACGGCACCGTATGAAAAGAGGGGAAGAAATCCAGCATTCCTGTTTTCTTTATAGGCGCTTACAAAAGAGATGACATATCCGGGAGAATTAAATGCAGCCACCGGGAAGATCGGGTCACCGGGGGTGTATGGGTTCTTTTCTGTTACCTCAAATCGGTGTTTTCGAACATTATACAAAACCGGCGTTCTATCCGGCATCAACATTAGCTCTCCCCCAAAAGGCATTTTTATCGTGTTATCCAATGTCAAGGGAACCAGAAAGGAACCGGCCATGCCCACAGCAGCATATCCATCAAGGTCAAAAATTTCTCCATCTTTATTGGCCACCACTGCTGTTATAAAGTTTTTGTTATTTTGCATGGATTTCCATCGTCTCTGTTTTGGAACGCACATCTTTAGCGCCATCTAATCTTTAGGCTGAACTTAACAAATTTGTTATGGAATGTACACCCAATCTCAATAGGATATAATGATTGAAAAGATAGACAGAATAAACTATCTTGAAATTGAGGAGGACAACACCATGAAAACGTATCGAAAAGAATTGTGGTTTGAGGTGCCCACCAGACGGGCGTTTATCAATATTACGCCTGAGGTCGAAGCGTGCCTTAAAGAAAGCGGAGTAAAAGAAGGGTTTGTTCTTGTCAACGCCATGCACATTACGGCGTCTGTATTTATTAATGACGATGAATCCGGTCTTCATCATGATTACGAAATCTGGCTTGAAAAACTAGCGCCACACGAACCGGTTTCGCAGTACAGGCATAATGTGGGAGAGGACAATGCAGATGCGCATATGAAAAGACAGATCATGGGCCGTGAAGTGGTTGTGGCGGTTACAAAAGGCCGTCTCGACTTTGGAACCTGGGAGCGGATATTTTACGGCGAGTTCGACGGAAGACGCCGAAAACGGGTTCTTGTGAAGATCATTGGAGAATAGCCGGCTCCATAAATTCCAAAAAATATTTTATTTCAAAAACCCTTCTTTAATTGAAATATCACTTCTGCTTTTAATTTGCGCCAGCATTGCATCAAGGATTCTGGACTTTTTTTGTGCAAACAGTCTTTTCTTTATTTCTTCTTTTTCTTTGTCAAACGCATCAGTCTCCGGTATTTTTCTGTCTTTGAATTGAATAACATAATATCCTTTTGCACTCTTTAAAACGTTTTCCGGCAATTTGTTTTCGCTGGTCAGCTGAAAAGCAGCTTCAGCAATATCACGTTCAAAGCCAATATTAGGAATTGAACCATTACGTTTGAAAAAACCGGTCGTTTTCGGCGTCAGATTAAAATGTTTGCTTTCAGTGCCCATGTTTTTGCCGTTTTTTAATGCCGCAATAAAGGCCGTTGAATCCGCTTTCGCTTTTTCTTCCTGTTTTTCCTTCACCAGATCAGTTTTGACGTTTTCCTTGATCTTGTCAAATTCGGGTATCTTGGGCGGAATTTTATCAACAACCTGAAGAATGTAATATCCTTTTTCAAATTCTTGGATATCACTGATTTCCATAACCAAGAGATTAAAAGCGATGGATGCAAATTTTGAAGGATTATCTATCCCTTTTTGGGGACCATTACTTGAGAAAAAATCCGTGGTTAAAATATTCAAATTTCGCTCTTTTGCTGCATTTACCAGTTCCTCTCCTTCGAAGGCAACATCGGAAACCGCCTCTGCTTCGTCATACGCAAGGCTTTTGGCCTTATCTTCGGTGAGTTTCTTTCGTATTTTATTTTTGGCTTCATCAAAAGAAGTGATCGATGCTTCATTTACCTTTTCGACCTTTATAAGATGCCATCCGAATCGGGTGCGAACCGGTTCGCTGATTTCTCCGGTTTTCAAGGAAAAAGCCTTGTCCGCAAAGGGTTTTACCATGTCCTCCTTTTTGAACTTACCAAGGTACCCTCCGTTGTCTCGGGTCGGTCCTTCTGAATACTGTTTGGCCAGTTCAGCAAAATTTTTACCTTCCTTGGCCAATTTTAGTATGTTGAGCGCTCTTTCTTTCGTCTTTTTAATAAGTTCTGGGCCGGCATCTTGATTAACTCTTAACAAAATGTGTCTGGCCTCAACAGTTTTCGGTATCTTAAAAGCTTCCGAATTTTCATCATAATACTCACGAATCTCTTCATCAGACAATACCACTTTAGATTGATATCTATCCGGGTCAAAATGCAGATAACGGGCTTTTACCATGGCGTCTGTTTTATAGTTCTCTTTATGATTTTCAAAAAAAGTTTTTATTTCTTCAACAGAAGGATGGATATCTTTATAACGGCTGGGGTCGAAAAATACGAAATCAATATTGACCGAAGCATTGACCCAATTGTACCATTCTCTGGCTTCCTGGTCTGACACTTTGGCGCTGCTTGTAATGAGTGTTCTTAATTTGTCAATCATCATCGCATTTTTCTGAGCCGCCTCAAATGCTTCAGGGGTCATTCTGAGGCGATCCAGAACATTTTTATAAATGCGACTGTCAAACATTCCGGCGCTTTGAAACGCTGTAATATTTGAAATTGCGTCGGCAAGCTCTTTTTTGGACACCCGAAATTTAAGCCTTTTGGATTCCTGAATTAAAAGCCTATTGTCGATCAACTGGTTCAACGCCTGCTTTTTAACCTGAAGCGTTTCGATCATCTTTTCATCTAAGTTGTTTCCGAATCTTCCGCGTAACTGCTCAATAAGATTGTTATAAGCCTCTCGATATTCATCCAGTGTAATTTGATCGCCATTGACGAGTGCAACCCTGCCGCCCCTTTGTGCCCGGAAGCTTCCAACACCCCAGAAAACAAATACAATAACAATAGCGCCTAAAAGTACTTTGATCAGCCAACTCCCAGCCTGTCTTCTCATTAACCTGAGCATATAATTCCTTTCTATAGATATTAAAAAAACGAATTAGACAATGACTGATACCGGTTTTGCCTGCCGGTCGATCTTGGTACCAACAGACTCGGAACAAAGCGCACACAGATATTCATACTTGTCACCTTCAGGAAGGACAAGCAGGAGGCGCTTACGAACCGGAACAGGACGTTTGCATCTCGGACAGTAAAGTTCTGTAGCATCAAACTCCTTGAACATTTCATTATCTTTGGTCTGTGGAGTATGTGTACCCCAGGATCCTGTAAAGTTTCTCTGAGCCATTGTCTTGCCTCGTTAAGAATAATTAATACGAATGCGTAGATTTAAGAAAATCTTTTAGGTTCAGCATGTTATGATTTATAACATGTTAATAATATTTATTATGCATAATTTTGTCAATACTTTCACACCATAATTTATCCGAAATATTTATTGACATCTATCCCCCCCTTTGCTTAGTTAAGATGTATTATTTGGGGCTGTAGCTCAGCTGGGAGAGCGCATGACTGGCAGTCATGAGGTCGACGGTTCGATCCCGTTCAGCTCCACCAATAAAAAAAAAGAGGTTGGCTTATGAGGCCGGCCTCTTTTACTATGGGCACATTTTTTCAAGGGATACTCTCCTTCTTTCCTTGACATAATAAACGTATTGGCTTAAAAAATCGTGGCATTTTATAATCTCAGTTAAATAAAAATGCACCATTTTACGTTATTTCTTATTTATGATCCGTTATTTGAAAATGAGTTTGTTCAGGTTTAATGTGCCAAACAACAATAAGATATAGGATTTACCCTCTTTACCCATAAACCAATAGCGGACAACCCCGAATCGAGTCTTTAACGTGATTCGGGCATCAATACTTGGATCATGACCCCCTATAAGCGTCTATTATATATATTTCTTTTTGTTATTATCGGAATCGTTATGTGTTTGGTTCTGCTGGAGATGCCCGCAGCGTCGACAGGTACTGAACAATTCGAACAAAATGTAGGTACTGCCGAAACAAAAAATTTAAACAGGTCAATTGTTCATTTATATTTTTCTGACAAAAACAATTCGTTTCTCAAAGCCGAAAAAAGGGATCTTTTTCGTTCAGATAATCCGGCCGAATTTGGAAAAGTCATTGTCGAAGCCTTGATAGGCGGCCCCAGGACCGGGCTTATGCGGACAATTCCTGAAGACACAACACTCAAGGCATTCTATATTACCCGTGATGGAATAGCTTATGCCGATTTGTCCGATACCATTAAGGATGCTCATCCCGGTGGGGTTAAGTCGGAACTTTTTACGATATATTCGATGGTCAATTCGTTAATATTGAATATTCCTGAAATCGACGCTGTAAAGATTTTGATTGGCGGTAGAGAAGCGATGACCCTTAACGGTCATATTAATCTGCGTTTTCCATTCAAAGCCAACATGCTTTTGATACGATGAAAAAAAAGGGTTACATTAAAAATATAAGAAATATCGGTATCATCGCCCACATTGATGCCGGAAAAACAACCGTAACAGAGCGGATGCTATACTATACCGGCCGTTCCCACAAAATCGGTGAGGTCCATGACGGTGAAGCGATAATGGACTGGATGCCTGATGAACAGGAACGGGGCATTACCATCACTTCTGCCGTTACAACGTGTCACTGGAAGGGGAGTGATGTCCAGATCATAGATACACCGGGGCATGTCGATTTTACCATCGAGGTTGAACGTTCATTGAGGGTACTTGACGGTGCTGTCGGTGTCTTTTGTGCTGTTGGCGGTGTGGAACCCCAGTCGGAAACGGTATGGCGACAGGCAGACAAGTATCTTGTTCCAAAGATCGCCTTTATCAACAAACTTGACCGGGTGGGTGCCGATTTTTTTGGTGCAATCGAAATGATGAAAGAAAGGTTGAACACCAGTCCGCTGATTTTACAGTTGCCGGTGGGCTCAGAAGATGATTTTTCAGGTGTTATCGATCTCATCGACATGAAACAGATTATCTGGCAAGATGAAACCTTAGGAGAAACTTATACCAAAGAAAATATTCCTCCGAACTTGTTCGACACCGCAGCAGAATATCGTGAAAAGCTTATTGAAACCATTGCTGAAGTTGATGATGATATCATGGAGGACTATCTATCAGAGACACCGATTACGACAGAAAGCCTGATTGCCGCCATAAGAAAGGCAACCATAGATCTAAAACTGGTTCCAATTCTTTGCGGCAGTGCTCTGAAGAATAAAGGAATACAGCCGCTTCTTGACGCCATTGTGGGATTTCTTCCAAGCCCTGTAGATATTCCCCCAATTAAAGGGGTACGCCCTGAAACAGGTCAACTTGTTGAATGCAAAGCGAATGACAATGATCCTCTTGCGGCCCTCATATTCAAAGTATCGATGATAGAGGGCCGTAAACTTTCCTATGTAAGAATTTACAGCGGGACAATGAATACTAAGGCGGATACCTACAATCCTTCTCGAAAAATAAATGAAAAGATTTCACGAATATTAAGAATGCATGCCAACAAGAGAGAACGGGTCGATTCCGCCGGTGCCGGTAGCCTGGTCGGGATTGTTGGCTTGAAAGAATCCTCTACAGGAGAGACGCTCTGCTCGATTGATCATCCTGTTTTATTGGAAAAAATAGAGTTTTACGAGCCTGTCATTTCTGTGGCCGTAGAGCCTAAAACCCATGCTGACCAGGAAAAACTCGACCATGTACTCGAAAAATTTATGGCTGAAGATCCGACGCTTAAACTTCAAAAAGATGAAGA
>JBFESJ010000053.1:0-17433 GCA_041548585.1 Desulfobacterales bacterium
AAGGGTAAGCCCGTGAAGCTGCAACAGGTGAGCAGGGACCTGGGCGTACGGTATGTGTTGGAAGGCAGCGTTCAGAAAGCAGGAGATCGGCTTCGAGTTACGGCTCAGCTTGTGGATGCAACAACAGGGAATCACATATGGTCCGAACGATATGACCGAGATTTAAAAGACATATTTGCTGTTCAAGACGACATAACAAAAAATATCATTACTGCTCTGCAGGTAAAGCTGACCCACGGCGAGCAAGCACGAGCCGCTGCAAAAGGCACAAAGAATTTAGAGGCTTATCTAAAGTATTTGCAGGCGCATGAGCTGATTAACAGGATTAATATAGAGAGTAATGCTTTGGCGAAGCAATTGGCACAGGAAGCCATTGCTTTAGACACAAATTACGCCTGGGCATACAAAGTTCTGGGTCAAACCCACATGGTAGATGTCGTACTTGGATCTAGCAAATCCCCCAAAGATTCTATAACGAAGGCCACAAAATTAGTGCAAAGGGCCATTATCTTGGATGACACTTATGCTGAAGCACACGGCCTATTGGGCTATCTATTTTCAATTACAAGGCAGCATGATAAGGCCGTTGCAGAAGGGGAGATGGCTGTCGCCCTTAATCCCAATTCAGCTGAGGCACATATGAGACTGGGTAAGATACTTACTTTTGCCGGCAGGTACGAAGAATCTATTCTGGAATTAAAGAAAGCGATACGTCTTAATCCTATACCGCCGAATATATACTTATATAGTTTGGGAATTGCCTACTGCTGGACGGGACAGTACGAGGAGGCAATAACATGGTGTGAAAAAGCAGTCCGTCATGAGCCAAATTCTCTGTGGGCCCACATGATGATGGCTGCGGTTTATAGTTTGTCAGGTCAGGATGAGGAAGCCAGGGTTGAAGCCGCTGAAGTGCTTAGGATAAATCCTAAGTTTTCTCTCAAGAAATGGGAAAAGAGAGCCCCATACAAGAAGAAAGCGGATAATGAGCGGTTTATTGGTGCCTTGCGCAAGGCAGGACTGAAGTGATGGGGAATAAATATTTGGGTTAGCGCATTCGGAGGATTTACCAATGGTTGAAAAACCAACCTATGAAGAATTGGAACAAAGGGTTAAGGCGTTAGAAAAAAAAGCTGACAAGCGTAAGGAGGCAGAGAAGGCATTGAGGAGATATCAATTTATGATAGAGTCAGCCCATGATGCTATCTTTTTTAAAGATTTAGGGAGCCGTTATATTAGTGCCAATGATAAAACCTTAGAAGCTTTTGGGTTGTCAAGAGAAGATGTAATTGGGAAGAATGATTATGAATTGATGCCGAACCAAGAAGAAGCCAAAATAAACGTTCATGATGACCAAATTGTTTTCAAGTCAGGAAAGCCTACGGAAGTTTTTAAACACATGACCAGAGCAGATGGAAAAGAATATTGGTTTCAAGCAATAAAAGTTCCTAAATTTGAAAACGATGGAACGGTTAAAGGACTTGTTGGAATTGCGAGAGACATCACTGAACGCAAGCAGGCTGAAGCGGCACTGCGGGAGAGCGAGGAACGTTATCGGTCACTTGCTGAAAACAGCTTGGTAGGTTTTTGGCAAACTACCTTGGACGGTTACACCATATATATTAATCCCGCCATGTGCGCGATGCTTGAAATTGAAAGTCCTGAAGAGCTTTCCGGACAGACCTATCATTCCTTCTACGACGCTAAGAGTTTGGATATTATCAAGCTTGAACTTGTCAAGCGACAAAAGGGTATTAGCTCAAGTTACGAAGTTGATATCACAGGTAAAAACGGCGGAAGACGCAATGTAATGATATCCGGGGCACCGATATTTTCCGCAAAAGGAGAATTGCATAGTGTTATCGCAACGTTTACGGATATTACCGGGCTAAAACAGGCGGAAAATGCCCTGTTGAAAGCTCATGGTAAGCTTGAACACCGGGTGAAAGAAAGAACCAGAGAGCTGGAAATTAAAACCAAAAACCTTGAGGAAATCAATATTGCCATGAAGGTTTTGTTAAAAAAAAGAGAAGATGATAAAAAAGATATAGAGGGTAACATATTAACGAATGTAAGAAAATTGATTGATCCTTATTTTGATAAAATTAGAAAAACTAAATTAGATAGCCAACAAAAAG
Source organism: Desulfobacterales bacterium (assembly GCA_041548585.1). GTDB lineage: Bacteria > Desulfobacterota > Desulfobacteria > Desulfobacterales > UBA11574 > UBA11574. Next base: position 2,139 of record JBFESJ010000053.1, read on the forward strand.
CGTTTTTAAGTCTAATGGAATCAAATTTACAAGAAATCACATCTCAATTTACGCGTAAAATTTCATTGAGAGAGTTAAATCTAACACCTACAGAAATTCAGATTGCGAATATGATAAGGCATGGCAATTCCTCAAAAGAGATAGCTGGAATTCTGAATATATCCGTTAAAACAGTTGATACTCACCGAAGAAATATCAGAAAGAAAATAGGTTTAAATCAGAAAAGAGCAAATCTTAGATCTTATCTTTTATCTTTATATTAAACTAAAACTCAAACCGAATACAAATTCACAGCATCTAATTGGTCGTCTATTCCCTAAATTAAACCGCCGTGCGATTACTGCACGTATTGTGTCCAAAAAAATCGTGTGATATCGAAATTTCGTAATCGAACTGCCAGACGATGGTTTAACTTCCCTTACGGTTTCGTTATTTTTTGATTTTTACTAACGAGGTCCGCACCCCTTCGGAAATTAAGTGAATTTTTTCTAAATCATCTCTCAAACCACGCGTGATTTCAAGTTGTACACCTTTTTTTGTTGCGCCGAGATTGCAAATATTATTTGGGTTTAATCCCTGGAATTTAAAATTATCCTTTGAAACACGTATTCCCTTTTTTTTCAGCTCAATTTCAATTGCCTTTATTAAAACGGTATCCAATCCTCCAAGATAAACCAAACTGTCATTGCCGGTACACGCATGGATCGCAATCACGATTTTGGATCGTTTAATCAGATCGACCGCGTTTGGCTCATCAAAGTTATGGCTGGTGATGTGCAAAGATGCGTTATTTCTTTTTTTAATCCCCTCGAAACAGTAACAATTGTAATTTCTTTTTGCGATATTTTTGGCGATATCGGATGTTCTCGGTTCAATTTTACCGCCGTGTGGGGCGATGATGGTGATCGGCGAGCCCACATCGCGAATTGATATTTTATAATCTTTATTCAATTCCTCGTGCGTTTTTAGATCATTAAAACTGTTGTATGTATCTTCTGACATTAGAGCCTTTGTGGACGTATCGCTGTTTAAGATTTCTGTTCCCGTTGAGTTTGATAAAATTGATGCGTTCACCGTGGAACAATTCGAAGCGTTCACATCCGGATTTTCTTCTTCGGATCATTCGGCTTTGGATTTTAGACAATTGATCAAAAATCTCTGCCATACGGCAAAGTATTCATGGCCTCCCACCAGATAGGTGTCGTTGTGATCTGCGCCCGGAATTTCATAGAATTCTTTTGAAGATCGGGCTTTTTCAAACAGACGGCGGGCCATGGAGACAGGGATGGTCTGGTCAAACTGTCCGTGGACAAACAGCAGGGGGGACGTGATCTGGTCAATCAAAGACAGGCTGTCATATTTAACCGTGGACGTCATCGGTGGTTTAAAGAAGGGAAAATAGCGCTGCATCATGTCATCCGTGGAAGTAAATGCCGCTTCCAAAATTACTCCCAGACACGTTTCCTTGCTGGCAATATCGACAGCCAGCGCAGTTCCCAAAGACCGGCCGAACAACAACACGGAAGATGCATTGAAACCCTTTTCATCAAGAAGATATTGAAAGGCGCCGTGGGCGTCCGAGAAGGTGCCGGCCTTTGAGATTTCGCCTTCGCTCATACCGTATTCACGGTAATCAAAAATGAAGATCGGGATCTGAAGGGCGTCGTGCAGCTTTTTCAGGTTGTGAAGCCGGTGGCTGATATTGCCGGCATTGCCGTGAAACCAGAGCAATACTGCCCGTTCATCCGGACCGTGGACAAACCACCCGTGCAGCCGGGTGCCGTCTGTGGCTGAAAAGAACACATCTTCATAGGGGTCCAGGCGATAGTCTTTGGGCGTGGCTTCGAGATACCTTTCCGGGAAGAATACGATACCTTTTTCAGACATGATGAGGATCCTTACAAGTTGGTGTGAAACCTTTGAAAAACATCACTTTTTGTCCGATTTCTTTGTCATCCTCAAATTATAATCCTCGAAATACCATATGTATGGATGCCTTTCCCGATGGATTTTCAATCGGGACGGTTAAAATTTTCACCTTTCTTGAACTCGAACAAAAATTCACATTTTTCAAAGGTTTCAATGTATTCACTGTCTGTTCCGCCTTTTCGGTGAAATCTTTGCCCAATGAAATGAGATGCATATTTAATCAGGGCATAGAAGCCATGTCACCGGTGAAAGCGCTAAAGACCGTAGGGTGAACCGTTTAAGTTAAGGTAAAATAGTCTTTTATGATCTGAACTGTCAAGAAATTTAATGAGTTAAGCGTCTTAAAAACGGCATCCTCGATAAAAAACAAGCATCTTTACAAACAACACATGTTGTGTAATAAAACCTTATGTGACAGTTTGGTTCTTTAAAACAAATCGATTTCAAAACACAAACCTTTCTTAATCGTCCGAATGGGGTCTTTCATTATGTGCCGTTATCCACATGTATTTTTCTGTCTATATTAAGACAATTGGGTTTTTGCCTTTATGCTTCAAGAACTCTCCATTAAAAACTTTGCCATCATTGACGACCTTCAAATATCCTTCTCGGACGGTCTGACCATTCTGAGCGGAGAGACCGGCGCCGGAAAGTCCATCATCATCAATGCCGTCAATCTTTTGCTGGGCAGCCGGGCTACTGCAAAACTCATCCGTACCGGGAGCGAAACCGCTGAACTCGAAGCATTGTTTCAGATCAAAGATCAGCATAGAATCTTCGAAATCATGAAGGAAAACGCGTATGACCCGGAAGAGGGGCTGCTGATAAGAAGAATTATTTCCCGAAAAGACCGGCACCGAATTTATATCAACGGACGCCTTGCCACCATTCAACTGTTGAATCTTATCACCGAAAATTTGGCCAGCATTTCAGGACAGCACGTTCATCAGGGACTCTTGAAAGAGGATCAGCAACTTGCCATCATCGATCAGTTTGGTGGATTGATGCCCCTGCGTGATTCGGTTTACCGGTGTTTTCATGAAATCGTGCCATTGATTCGAAACCGGAACGATCTTCAGGCCGGTAAAGATCGGCAGGCGGAACATATCGAGCTGCTCGAATTCCAAAAACAAGAGATCCTGAATGCCGGCATAAACTCCGGAGAAGATACCGGCCTGGAACAGGAACGGACACGACTCAAAAACGGCGAAGCACTGTTTCAAGCGGCCAAGGTCGCCGTTGAAACGCTGTATGACGCACAAGGGGCTGTTGTTGAACTTCTTTTGGGGGTGAAAAAGGATCTTGACAAGGCCGCATCCATCGATCCTTTGCTTGTTCCATCGGCAAATCGGATTACCGAAGCCGCCCTTGACATTGAGGATATTGCCGAAGAACTGAGAGCCTATCTGAAAAATGTGCAGGTTGATGAAAGACGCTTGGAAGTTGTTGAAGAACGCCTGGATACACTTACTAAACTGAAGCGCAAATACGGCGGTTCCCTGGATGCCGTTTTTTTGCGGCTGGAATCCATTGAGCAGGAACTGTCGAGCCTTGAAAATTTATCAGAGCGTATCGCGGATGCGAAAAAAAGACTTTCCGGCCTGCATGATAAACTGGTCGAACTGACAACGAAACTTTCAAGAGAAAGGAAAAAAACCGCAAAAATACTGGCCAAAAAGGTAGAAGAAGAACTGGCTTCTTTGAAGATGTCCCGGACAAAATTCGAGATATCTTTTCGAACAATGCCGGCGGACAGCGGTGCGGATCCGTACCTTATCGTAGACAAAAATGCCGCGAATGAAACCGGAATCGACCAAGCAACCTTTTTGATTGCCCCGAATGTGGGAGAATCCTTGAAACCGCTGTCGAGTATTGTCTCAGGGGGTGAACTTTCAAGGGTGGTCCTGGCGTTAAAGGCCATACTTGCCCAAACAGAAGCGGTGGAGACCATTGTGTTTGATGAGGTTGACGCCGGAATCGGGGGAGGCGTGGCAGAGGTTGTGGGAAAAAAACTCGCAGCTCTTGCCGGCCATCACCAGATCATCTGCATTACTCATTTGCCACAGATTGCAAAATTCAGCGATCATCATTTCAGCATTTCAAAGCATGTTTCAGACGGAAGGACAAAGACCTTTATACATCGTTTGGATAACAAGGAACGCATAGAGGAAATTGCCCGGATGCTGGGGGGTGAAAAAATAACCAGAGCGACGGTTGATCATGCACGTGAAATGTTGGATAGCATCCATCAATAAACGGCATTTTTCGCTCCAGGTCGGCGTTCTCGCTCTTTTGCAATCCTCGATGTAGCGCTGCTACGACTGCGGTTGCAAAATCGCTGCGGCCTTGACCTGTCGAAGATCCCGAAGTCTTTATCGGGGAACCTAAATCTACCATTTCTTGATGGACACTGCATAGTGCCTGTTTATAAATGGTTCTTTTGTCCAATCCGCCGGAGGCGGACAAGTCTCTTCGTTATGCTCGAAAATTAATGCACCTGAGGCGGATAAATATCCTTGTTTAACGTATGTCATAAAATTTACGAACGAACGCACTAAAAATACAATGACGTTTTACAGCATACCCCCATTATTAACGTTCATCTGCTTTGTCGCACTAGCTGCCCTGGCGATTTTTAGAGGTCCCAAGACCCAAACAAACCGCCTTTTTTTTACCATCTGCGTTCTGGGATCATTTCTTTACCTTGACATTCTTTTTGCGTTCAATGTCCAGTCTAAAGAAACAGCACTTCTCATCAGCCGAACGGATCATTTTTTTATTGTGTATCTGTTTCCGGTGTATATCCATTTTTTCCATACCTATCTCAATATTTCCGGACGAAAATGGCTGGTCAAGACCGCGTATGTTTATGCGTTTATTCTCATGTGCGTCACGCCTACACCCTTTTATATCGAGAGCATGCAGAAACATTATTTCGGCTATTTTGCCAGAGGCGGCATCCTTTATCCTTTTTTCGGCTTGGCCGGCCTGTTGGTTACCCTGTATGTATTGATCCAAATCTATCAGGCGATACGGCGCGAGACAAGCAGCTCCCACAAAAACAGACTCAAATATCTTTTTGCCGGATTCGGAATCATGGGCTTGATGAACGGGCTGAATGTATTTACGATTATTGGATATTCCGTTTATCCTCCCGGCAATTTAAGCTTTATTCCCCTTACGCTCTTTGCCGTAGGTCTTTTCAAACACGATTTGCTGGATATGGGGATACTGATTAGAAAGAGCCTGATCTATTCCCTTCTGACGGCATTTTTGACCTGTTTATATGCCCTGATCATCATCGTGGCCAACCATGTTTTCAAAGATGTTCGTTTTTCAGATTCGATGTATTTCCCCATATTCTTTTTTATTCTGATAGCGCTCGTATTCGGGCCGCTAAAGACAAACGTACAGCGCTTTGTGGATCGCATTTTCTTCAAAGGTAAATATGACTACCAGAAAACCATCAAAAACGTGAGCCGGATGATCGTTTCCGTGCTCGAATATGACGCAATTGCAAAACTATTAAGGGATGCCGTGGTCGATACGATGCTTTTGAGCCATTGTGCAGTCTATTTGTTGGATCCATCCGAACATTGTTTTATCAAGTTGGCAGCAGACAGAAAACAGATACTCCCTGACCCGCCGGTTACATGGCATGAAGCATCCGCACTGGTCCGATTGTTGAAAACCCATCGCCGGTCTGTTATTAAAAGAAAGGTTCCAAAACAGGCCTCAGCTGCCGATACAAAGAACGTGCTTTCGGACTTGGAAATTCTAAAGGCTGAAATAGCGCTTCCCTTGTTGTTCAAAGAGAAGTTGAACGGATTCATTGTTCTGGGTGAAAAACGGTCCGGTGATCTTTTTACACAAGAAGATATGGATCTTCTTGAAACACTTTCAAGCCAGAGTGCGCTCGCACTTGAAAACGCACGTTCCTATAAAGTCATCGATGATCTGAACAAGGATCTTGAAAAAAAGGTTGATCAAAGGACCCGGGCCTTAACAGAGGCCTTGTCCGAAAAGGAGCGAACCCAGGAGCAGTTGATCCGTTCGGAAAGCCTGGCCGCCATCGGTCAACTGGTTGCCGGTGTGGCGCATGAACTGAACAATCCGCTTACGAGTGTCACCAGCCTGATCCAATCCACCATCGAAGATATCGGTCGTTTGGATAAAAAGAATCCATTAGACGAGGACTTGATCGATGATCTAAAGTTTGCAGACAAGGAACTTGTCAGGGCAAGGTCGATTGTGGCAAGTCTTTTGGGGCTTTCCAGGCAAACCCAGACTTACTCGGAAGCGGTAAACATCAATTTGGTTGTAAAAGATGCGTTAAGGGTCCTGCACAATCAGTACAAACATTGCGATCTAAACATCGTTAAAACATGTGCTCCGGATCTGCCGGATATCAAGGGGAATTTTGCGAATTTAGGGCAGGTGGCCCTGAATATCATTCAAAATGCGATTCAGGCGGTTATGGACACCAAGGGAACGATCTTTCTTTCAACGCACGTTGATGCGGATACAAGGCAGGTGGTTTTTTTGTGCAAGGATACCGGTCCCGGCATTCCCGAGGCGATTCGCCAGGACATTTTCAAACCGTTTTTCACGACCAAGGCCGTGGGGAGGGGCACCGGACTCGGACTGTACATCTGCCATGAAATTGTGGCCAAACACGGCGGCACCTTAAAACTTCAAAAGAGCAGAGACCCGGGTGCGGTATTTGAACTCCGGTTGCCGGTAGGCGGGATGGCGGTTTCATAAAATTTTTCGATGAGCACTTTCTTTTTTATGTTTTTAATGATAAATTTTACGATTAAAGTCTTGCAACCATATGTTCGGCGAAAATCTTATCTGGTAACATCCGGAGATGTATTAAAAAACGTTTAAAGGCAAGCTAAAAGTGCTTTGAGCAACAACCCTTAAAGGAGTAATACAATGCCCATATATGAATTTAAATGTTTAAAATGTGAGGAATTTATTGAACTGCTCGTCATGAATAAGGATGAAGAAATAGAACTCAAGTGTCCACAATGCAAGTGCGAGGAACTTGAACGGGTTCTCAGCTCAACCAGCTACAGCATGGGGGATGGTTCCGGAAAAAGTCAGGGGGTTAAATCCCAGACCAGAAGCTGCGGAAGCGGTTCGTGTACCACTTACGAAGTTCCAGGGCATACGCGATAATCGTTATTTTTATGGAATAGTGTCTGCCTGTAAATGGTTGTTCATAATTCAACATGTTTTCATGATAACAATGACTTAACCACCCAACCATTTAAGTGCTTAACGAGATTTAATGCTGATATACGACGATATATACTTCTGGAGTGGATGGGGCGGCAAACTGAAACTCGGCAGCGGAAAATGCAGGCTCCGTATCTATGACCTCAAAAAGGGTAATAAAAAAGGCTTGATGCATCTAAGGCCGGTTATCGTTGTGGTCACGGATATTAAAGATAGTAAAATGTCGGTTAGAAGCTGCACCAGCCATATTGCCACCCTTGTCGCGAAGGAGTTTGGTATCGACCCGCATCGAATGCTCTGGATAGAGTATTATCCGGAGCACAAATATGGTGCCGGCGACACACATGTCATCTCCGAAAAAATTGACGCTGTTGAATTTGAATGGCATGGGGACAAGGCCATTCATCCAAAGTGGCGTGCATTGAAGCCACCGCTGCTTGATGAGATTAAAAAGCTGATTCGCGAATAATTCAGAAACCGGGAAGAGGTGGATATGGCCTTTAGTTTGGCGCTGATTATTGTTTTTGGACTCGGGGCGGATTATCTCTTTAAGCGTATAAAATTGCCCGGCCTGATCGGGATGCTCATTATCGGGGTTCTGGTCGGACCCTATGTGTTGAATTTTATGTCTCCTGAGATGATGAAAGTCTCAGGAGATTTCAGAAAAATAGCCCTTATCGTAATTCTCCTGAGGGCCGGATTTGAACTCCGTCGCGATGCTTTGAACCGGGTCGGACGTGCTGCGGTGATTATGAGTGCGGTGCCGGCCATTTTTGAAATCATCGGCGTTGTGCTTGTTGCGCCCAGACTCCTTCATGTAACCTATCTCGAGGCCACTATCCTTGGTTGTATATTGGCTGCAGTGTCTCCTGCCGTTGTTGTGCCCCTGATGATCGACTTTATGGATCGGGGGCGAGGGGCCAAAAAAGGAATCCCCACCCTCATTCTCGGTGCTTCTTCTTTGGACGACGTTTTCGTCATTGTTCTGTTTACCGTATTTTTGGGCATGTACGGCGGTGAGCAGACGAACATTTTTCTGCAACTGGGTGATATTCCGATTTCTATCGTGCTGGGAATTATCATCGGACTCATTCCGGGATATTTCTTGTACCGTCTTTTTACAAAATATGACTGGCGGCCCCCCAAGCGCACCCTTATGGTAATGGGGGTTGCCATTTCCCTGACGTGGCTCGAATCGCTTTTAGAGGGTCATGTGCCTGTGGCAAGCCTTCTGGGTGTCATGGCCATCGGATTTATTATTTTGGAAAAATCCGAACCGATTGCGCATCTTATTTCCCAAAAGCTCAAAAAACTCTGGATTTTTGCGGAACTTTTACTCTTTGTTCTGGTTGGCGCCCAAGTCAATATTCATGTGGCGTGGAAGGCCGGGTTTGCCGGTGCAGTCGTTATCTTTGTAGGGCTTGTATTCAGAAGTGTCGGTACCTATGTGTCTTTGTTTGGAACGCCTTATGACTGGAGGGAAAAGCTCTTTTGTGTGGTGGCCTATGTACCGAAAGCCACGGTACAGGCTGCCATCGGTGCGATTCCTTTGGCCGCCGGCGTGGCTGCCGGTGAGGTTATTCTTGCCGTGGCGGTTCTGTCAATCCTGATCACCGCACCGCTGGGTGCTATCGGTATTATGATTTTTGGTGAAAGAATTCTGGATTACGGGGAAAAATCGACATACAGATTCAAAGAACTCAGGGAAAATCTGGCGCTTCCCCATGTGGGTGAGCGGGTCAGAAGCAAAGTCTCCGGCACCATCTGGAAGGTCATCGAGCAAAAAGAAGTTTGGCTAAAGGCGGTTGCAGAACCGGGCAGTTCCCAAGACGCCTTGAATTTACAACCGGCCATTTATTTGCGGTACTGGAGAGAAAGCAAAAGCACGGGGGTGGGCAAAGGTAAAACCCTATCGTATCATTACTCTCAGAATGATCCATCATTTCAGGATCACTGGGAAGTTCTATATGACTGGTAGTATTGATATGGGTGACGAATGACCAGTGACAAGAAACGAATGGCAACAATGGAGGATATTATGGCGTGCAAAGTGATTCAAACCGATCGAGCGCCGGCGGCCATCGGACCATATTCTCAGGGGATAACCGTGGCGCCATGGCTTTTTGTAAGCGGGCAGCTCGGGATTCAGCCTGAGACCGGCGAGCTGATCAGTTCTGATTTTGTGCCTCAGGCCAAGCAAGCAATTGAGAACCTTTTACAAATCGTACTGGCCGCAGGATACGATTTGAACCACATCGTTGCCGTGGATGTTTTTGTAACCGATTTGAACAATTTTGCCGCTTTCAACGAAATTTACGCTGAATATTTTTCAGAGCATCGTCCGGCAAGGGCGGTTGTGCAGGTCAGCAGGTTACCCAAAGATGCCTGTATAGAAATTAAGTGTATGGCCTACAATCCCGGGACATCAAGTATTTGAGAATCATGTCCGGTTTTATCCAGAAATCGCTGAATATTGTCCCTTGAAATAACCAGGGTGCTGGTGTTAACAAGGGGATGGAACTGAAAAGCGTCTGACTCCCATAAGTCGCTGTCTATGATGGTTTCTACGGCCTTAGCATTATCATTGACAACGGCAAAAAGGGAGACCGAGCCGGGATCCACACCCAGGTGTTTCTTCAAGCGTTCTGGAGAGCCGAAGCGCAATCTACCGCTTTTCAGTAGATCCGGTAATGCTTTCAGGTTGACCCGTTTTTCACCTCTCACAATAACCAAAAAATGTCTCAAGCCTTTTGCATCGCGTAAAAAAAGACTTTTTGTTTTTGCCGCCTCGAGGGGAGGAACAAGGCGGTTAACGTCCTCAACGGTATACACCGGGGGATGATCATGGCGTTCGTATTCGATTTGATGGTCGTCTAAAAATTTATAAATGTCGGTCATGTCACTCTGCTCCTTCTCCTGGAAATCCAGGTTAAATTGATGGCACTCAATTATAAGCTCAACGCAGGTCTGTCAAGGATATGCTAAAAATTTGTCGATTATTGGCAGCTAAAAATTTATATTCATCGAATTAATCGTTTGCTAGGAAATTGCTGAAAACGAAGATTTGATATTATTGGAGTGTTGGAGTGCTGGGGTATTGAGAATATTGCTTTATCCATTACTCCATTACTCCAAAGTTCCTACGAAACTGTTATTCAAAATTAAAATAATTTAAGGGCAATCGATAAAAAACAGTGCCTATTTTGGACAAAAGTACCGGTCCATAGGAGATAAAATTCCATGAACCCTCAACATAACGATACGATCATAACAGAGGCCATTGATCTTGCAGAAACCTGGCAAAACCGGGCCAATGAATTGTTGACTTCTGAAGAAAAAGGGATTGCCGACCAGATGATGCGTCTATTGACACAGCCTATGGACAAGGTCATTCTCACCAAAATGATCGATCAAAGCTTCAGGTCTCACAACCCCGGTCGTGTTGCAGATCAGATCAACAGCCTGCTTAGAAAATATGGGGTGCCGGATTTTTTTTCATCCGTGGACAAGCTGCTGGTACAAATGTTTCTCGGCCTGGGTCGCTACATCCCCAGCATTTCAGTGCCGAAAGTCATTGAAAAAATGCGCCACGACAGCAGCCGCGCCATTATTCCGGGCGAAGCCGACGAGTTGTATGCCCATTTGCAGAAAAGAAAAAAACAGGGTGTTCAGATGAACATCAATCATTTGGGAGAAGCCCTCCTTGGGGAGACAGAAACCCTTAAGCGTTTGGATACCTATATTGACGATTTGAAAAATCCCGAGATTGAATGCATTTCAGTAAAAATTTCTACGATCTACTCCCAAATCGAACCTTTGGCGTTTGAGCATACGGTCCGAATCTTAAAAGAGCGGCTTTCCCGGTTATACGCGGCGGCCAGAGACAATTTATTTGTCCGAAACCAAGGGACGAAGGTCCCGAAACTGGTCACCCTTGACATGGAAGAATACCGGGATCTGGAGATTACCGTTGCCGCGTTTCAACGGACTTTAGGGCAAGATGTGTTTAAAGACTACACTGCCGGCATTGCATTACAGGCGTATCTTCCGGATTCGTATGCCGTGCAGCAATCACTGACGGCCTGGGCCAAAGAACGGGTGGCCAATGGTGGCGCTCCCATTCGGATCCGCATTGTTAAAGGCGCCAACATGGAGATGGAAAAACTTGAATCGGCGATCCGAAACTGGCCCCTGGCGCCATATGACAATAAACTCGATGTGGATGCCAATTACAAGCAAATGGTCGATTACGGCATGGTGCCGGAAAATATCCAGGCGGTTCAATTGGGCATTGCATCCCACAATCTGTTTGAGCTGGCGTATGCGCATCAACTGGCCCTAAAAAATAAAGTTGCCGACTATTATTCTTTTGAACTGCTGGAAGGAATGGCCGATCATGTTCGGCGGGCCATTCATGAAATACCCGGCGATATCATGCTTTACGCTCCGGTTGCGTCAAAAGAGCAGTTCATCAACGCCATTGCCTATTTGATTCGCCGGTTGGATGAAAATACGGAGGAGGAGAATTTTCTCCGGTATTCATTTGATCTCAGGACAGATTCCAAAAACTGGACGTTTTTAAAAAAGCAGTTTGTTGATTCCTGCAAGCACAAGGATCAGGTCAGCAATACGCCGAACCGGACGCAAAACCGGCTTAAAGATTCGGTCCCCGATAAAACGGGGACGTTTTATGAAAACGAATTCAATAACGAGCCGGATACGGACTGGTCTCTGGCTTCAAATCGTGCCTGGGCCGAAACCATTCGAAAGAAGTGGTTTAAACCTGCTGAAGATAAACCCACGAACATCCCGCTGGTTGTAGCAGGCAAAGAAATTTATCCGGACCGACCCATGAGAACAATTAAAGATCATTCCCGGTTGCCGGAAGACATCTGCGTGGGGACCTATGCCGAGGCTGATGATGCGGATGTGGGGCGGGCCCTGGCAACGGCCAGGGACGATCCGGATGGGTGGCGCTCAAAAAACATGGATCAGCGCCATGAAATTCTTTCCCGGGTGGCCATGGAAGTTCGCAAGGCCAGGGGGGATCTCATCGGTGCTGCGGCCGCGGACACCGGAAAGATTTTTACGGAAGCCGATGCTGAAGTTTCTGAAGCCGTGGACTTTGCCGAGTATTATCCGTTTTCCGCAAAGGTATTTTCCGAACTGAAAAATGTCCGATGCCGGGGCAGGGGCGTGGGACTGGTCATTTCCCCGTGGAATTTTCCCATTGCAATTCCCTGTGGCGGGATCGTGGCATCTTTGGCCGCCGGCAATACGGTGATCGTCAAACCGTCATCCGCGGCGGTGCTGACGGCGTGGGAGTTGTGTCAGTGTTTTTGGAACGGCGGTGTTTCCAAAAATGTTTTACAGTTTCTTCCCTGCTCCGGTTCGACAACCGGTGCAAAACTCGCCGAGAATCCTGATGTGGATTTCATTATTATGACCGGCGGCACCGATACCGGGATGACCCTTTTAAAACAAAGGCCGTCTGTTTTCCTGACAGCTGAGACCGGCGGAAAAAACGCAACCATCGTTACCGCCATGGCGGATAAGGGTCAGGCCATCAAGCATGTGCTTCATTCGGCCTTCAGCCATTGCGGCCAAAAATGCAGTGCCACGTCATTGCTGATTTTGGAAAAGGAAGTCTATGAGGACGAAGCGTTCAAAAGGCAATTGATCGATGCCGCCGGCAGCTACGCCGTGGGTTCTTGCTGGGATTTTCAAAACAAAATGGGGCCGTTGATCCAACCCCCGTCTGGTGATCTAAATCGTGCCCTGAGCCGTCTTGAGCCTGGTGAATCCTGGGTGATTGAGCCCAAAAATGTCCACAACAATCCCCACATGTGGACACCGGGCATAAAATGGGGGGTGCAGCCTAACAGTTACACGCACCTCACCGAGTTTTTCGGCCCGATATTGGGGGTGATGTGTGCCGAAGATCTGGATCATGCCATCGAGATGGTCAACCAGACCGGTTACGGGCTGACTTCGGGCCTGGAAAGTCTTGACCGGCGGGAGCATGATTACTGGGCGGAACGCATCCGGGCTGGAAATCTATATATCAATCGTTCGACCACCGGTGCCATGGTGTTGCGTCAGCCTTTTGGCGGTATGGGCAAATCCGCTCTGGGGGGCGGCATCAAGGCCGGCGGCCCCAACTATGTGTTTCAATTTATGGCGTTTCAAGATGTGGGATTTCCTCCGGCCGGTGCGATTCAAAACGATGATCCCTTGTTGCAACTGGTCCAGGAATGGAAGCTGAAGCTTGATTGGGGCTCACTGAAAGGGTTTAAGGCCGATCTTAACAAGGTCATCCGGGCCGTCAAAAGCTATCTCTATTCTTGGGAACAGGAGTTCTCCCAAGAAAAGGATTACTTTCATTTGCGAGGGCAGGATAACACGGTTCGCTATCTTCCCATTGGAACGGTGGTTGTCCGTATGCATCCGGACGACAACCTGTTCGATGTGCTGGCAAGGGTCGCTGCGGCAAAGATCGCAGGTTGCGAGGTTTCCGTCAGTCTGCCCACAGCGTTAAACAATGCGGTTACGGCATTTCTTTACAGCAATAAAGGTCGGGATTTTCTCGGTGATGTCCAGGAAACCCGTCAGTCCGACGAGGATCTTATCGAGACGATCCCCGAGATTCATCGTATCCGTTATGCAGCCCCGGATCGGGTACCAGAGGAAGTATTTCGGGCGGCGGCAGACACCGGATTTTTTATTTCCCGAACAACGGTATCAATGGAAGGGCGGATCGAGCTGTTGCAATATTTCCAGGAGCAGAGTATCTGTTTCAACTATCATCGACACGGAAACCTCGGAGAACGGGCGCTAAAATAAGGATCAACTCCAAATCTGAAATTTGTTAAAGAAATAAACTTATGGCCGGTTTAAAACTCAAATTACTGGAAGACAACTTCACGATTCACCGATTTAGCCCTACTGCTCAAATTCCAGATAAGGTTTTGGGTGACGCGTTTTTCGGCATCATCAAAACGGATGAAGAACTCTGTATCGTCTGTCGCAGTTCATTGGCCTTAGACAGTGAACACTGTGACCGGGGCTGGTCATGTATTAAGGTGCTCGGACCGCTGGACCTGACCGAAACCGGAATCCTGGCAAAACTTTCAAAGGTGCTGGCAGAGGCACAAATCAGCATCTTTGCCATATCGACATACGACACGGATTATATTTTGGTAAAGACAGTAAAAACAAATAAAGCAATTTCAGCGTTAAAAGCCGCAGGGTATCCATTCACGGAAGAAACGCTATAAGTCGAAATTCTGAGATGCCCTAGAGCGTATCCCATGCAAGATATTGAGATCATAAAACTTGATAATCGCGGTGATATAAGAGGTGCTTTATATAACATTTCCGAAACGGAGATCGTTTTTTTGGATAAAATACAAAATGTCCATTTTGGAAAAATTCGTCCGGATTCCTGTCGCGGAAATCATTTTCACCATCAAAGCAAAGAGATTTTAATCATTGCGTATTCGGATACATGGACCCTGGCCTGGGCACAAAAAGATTCGGCTGAAATTTCACAAAAGAAATTCACGGGATCCGGAGCGGTTTTGATCAAGGTCAATGAAGAAATCGTACATACGGTAAAGAATAACGGCAACAAGGATTTGGAAATCATTGCATTGTCAAACAGGATATTTTCCGAAGAAAACCCGGATACATTCGAAAAAACCCTGATGACGTAGCCAATTCGAATTTATCATAAAGAAGCATCAATAAAACAGAAAAACCATACAAATTAATTGTTTTATCCATTACCTCCATAGACCTATTGGGTCCCATCTGTTATATCCCTCTATGTTTACGGCTTTCCATAAATTTAGCGAAAATTCATTATCTGCCCTCAATTGACTTCTATAGCTATCGTCAGAATAACATTCCGTTTCAGCCACCGGATAATTTCGTTTAGATCGGCAAGAACTCGCAAACAAAAGTGCGTAAAAAAGAACAGGGTCATGGCTTTTTAGAATATCGTGTCGTAGTTTGATTTTATTTTCTAATTTGAAAAACTTCGAAGATGTTCTCTTTAACGCGCTCTAATTTGCTCAGACAGCTTCCCGACCGAAACGAAATCATCCGGCGGCTTACGGCA
>JBFESJ010000054.1:0-17382 GCA_041548585.1 Desulfobacterales bacterium
GTGGGGGAAATCATGGCCATTGGCCGGACATTTAAAGAGGCGCTGCAAAAGGGTTTGAGATCTCTTGAGATCGGACGTTTTGGCCTGGGATCTGATGGAAAGGACCTGCTGGATCCAAAGGATGACAGAGCAAAAAACTTATCTCTATCCGAAATTGAGCAGAAACTGGCCACACCAAATTCCCAGCGGATTTTTTACTTGCGCTATGCCATTCTTAAAGAAATGCCCATTCAATCCATTTATGAACTCACCGGAATCGACCCGTGGTTTTTGCATCAGATCCAACAGATCGTGGAACTGGAGCAACGCATTAAGTCCGCCGAAACCGATTTTTCTGAAACGCTTTTAAAACGCGCCAAATCCTGGGGGTTTTCAGATGTTCAGCTTGCGCATTTAACCGGCTCCACTGAGGAAGCCATCGAACAAACCCGAAAAACTTCTGGCATACGTCCCGTTTTCAAGTTGGTGGATACATGCGCTGCGGAGTTCAAGGCGGCAACACCGTATTACTACTCCACCTATGAGACGGAAAATGAAGCCAGGATCTCTGATCAAAAAAAGGTGATGATTTTGGGCGGCGGCCCCAACCGTATCGGCCAGGGAATTGAGTTCGATTACTGTTGTGTCCATGCCTCTTTTGCACTTCGTGAAGAAGGCGTTGAAAGCATCATGGTCAACAGTAACCCGGAAACCGTGAGCACGGATTACGACACTTCCGACAAGCTCTATTTCGAGCCGCTGACCAAAGAAGACGTGCTCCATATCGTGGACACCGAAAAGCCAATGGGCGTCATTGTTCAATTCGGCGGTCAGACACCCCTCAATCTTTCAGGGGCTCTGCATAAGGCCGGAGTCTCTATTCTGGGCACCCAGCCTGAAAGTATCAACCGAGCAGAAGACAGAAAACAGTTTCAGGCATTTTTAAAAAAGGTGGGCCTTGTTCAACCGGAAAACGGCACCGCATTATCTGCAAAAGAAGCTGTGACCGTGGCTGAAAAAATTGGTTACCCTGTCGTTGTCCGTCCATCCTATGTTCTGGGTGGTCGGGCCATGAAAATTGTTTATGATCGCAAGGAGCTTGAAAACTTTACCAGACTTGCCATCCTGGAATCTTCCGGCCATCCGGTGCTCATTGACAAGTTTGTAGAGGATGCCATTGAAATCGATGTGGATGCCGTTTCGGATGGAAAGATGACCATCATCGGCGGAATCATGGAACACATTGAAGAGGCGGGAATTCACTCTGGAGATTCTGCCTGTGTCCTTCCGCCGTATAGTATTTCTTCACCGATGCTTGATGAAATCATCCATGCGACAAAAGCCATGGCATCGGAACTCAATGTTGTCGGCTTGATGAATGTACAGTTTGCCATTAAAGATGATCGGCTTTTTGTTCTTGAGGTGAATCCTAGAGCATCCAGAACCATTCCGTTTGTGAGTAAGGCTACCGGCATCCCTCTGGCGAAAATCGCAACAAAGGTCATGCTCGGCAGAACGCTTAAAGATCTGGGTTTGGAACGAGAAACAATTCCAACCCATGTCTCCGTCAAAGAGGCAGTAATGCCGTTTAACCGGTTCCCGGGTGTAGATGCGCTTCTCGGACCCGAGATGAAATCCACCGGAGAAGTTATGGGAATCGACTCGGATTTCGGGTCTGCCTATACCAAGGCCCAATTCGGCGCAGGACACCTTCTCCCGGAAAAAGGGACGGTCTTTATTAGTGTAAAAAACCACGACAAGGAGGCAATCCTTCCCCTGGCATCCCAGTTCAACGATATGGGTTTTACGATCATGGCAACCCAGGGAACCTCATCATTTTTAAAGGATCACGGAATATCGAACCAATTGCTCAATAAAGTCTCTTTGGGCCGCCCCCATGTTGTCGATGCCATCAAAAACAAAGAAATACAGCTGATTATCAATACAGGATCCGGCGGCGAAACCAAGCGAGACGGATACGAAATCAGACGCGCGGCCATAAAATTCAATATTCCATATGCGACGACCATTGCCGGCGCTATGGCCATGTGTAAAGGAATTTCAGCGCTCAATAAAAAACGTCTTTCGGTAAAAACCATACAGGAGTATAATAAACAACCCTGATACGCCATAATCGAATAAGGAATCCTATGGATTATTTTGAAAAACCCCGTGAAGCTTGCGGACTGTTCGGGATTTACGGTCATCCTGAAGCGGCAAAACTGAGCTACTTTGGACTGTATGCACTTCAACATCGGGGCCAGGAAAGTGCCGGAATTGCTGTTACCAGGGACCACAATATTGTGGACCATAGAGGCATGGGCCTTGTGCCCGATGTTTTCGATGTGACCCATCTGGAACATTTAGAAGGAGAAAGCGCCATAGGACATGTGCGCTATTCCACCACAGGAAGCTCAATACTATGCAATGCACAACCGTTTGTCGTCCATCATCGCAATAAAGCCTATGCAATCGCTCATAACGGCAACCTTGTCAATGCCCACCATTTGAAAAAGGAACTCGAGGAAACAGGCTCCATATTCCAGACCACCATGGACAGCGAAACCTTTCTCCACTACTTTGTTAAAAGCTTAAATTTAGGATTTGAAGGCGCGCTTGTAGAAACGGTGTCACGGCTGAAAGGGGCGTTTTCTTTTGTGATGCTGACCAGTAAGGGAGAAGTCATCGGTATCAAGGACCCATATGGATTCCGTCCTTTATGTCTGGGGCGGCTCAATGGCCATTATATCCTAACGTCTGAAACCTGTGCGCTGGACCTGGTCCAGGCTGAATTCATCCGTGAACTCGATCCCGGCGAAATCGTAATTATCAATGAAGACGGCATACGAAGCATAAAAACCCCGGTACCGGAAAGGAGAGCGTTTTGCATTTTTGAATTCATCTATTTTGCAAGACCGGACAGTACCATCTATGACCAAAATGTGTATTTAACCCGAAAAGCCCATGGGCGGCGCCTTGCGCAAGAGGCACCGGCAGAGGCCGATCTGGTCATGCCCTTTCCCGACTCCGGGACCTATGCTGCCTTGGGCTATTCCGAAGCCTCCGGAATCCCTTTTGAGATGGCCATGATCCGAAATCATTATGTGGGGAGAACATTTATCCAACCCACTCAGAGTATGCGTGATTTTGGCGTTCGGGTGAAATTAAATCCTGTTAAAAAACTCCTCGAAGGAAAAGACATCGTCATCGTCGAAGATTCGATTATCAGAGGAACGACGGTAAAGACCAGAGTCAAAGCCCTTCGTAAGCTCGGTGTTAACCGGATTCATTTACGGGTGAGCGGCCCTCCCCATCGTTTCCCGTGTCATTACGGAATCGATTTCTCCACAAGGGGAGAGCTGATCGCGGCCAACATGTCGGTTGAAAAACTTCAAGACTTTCTCGGCCTGGATTCGCTATATTACCTCAGCCTTGAAGGGCTTCTATCTTCAACCGGTATCGACCAGCCGGAAAATAACTTTTGCAAGGCATGTTTTGACGGCTGTTACCCGGTCAGTTTTGATGAAAACCTGTCTAAAGATTGTCTTGAGAAAATATAGCCCGACTATTTCATGAAAAAATGCCAACAACCCAATTACTGCCAATGAAAAAAACCGTTGCTTTTTCTAAAAATGCCGCCAATGTTTTTTTTCACATCCTGACCCGCTGTAACCTTAAGTGCAAACATTGCTATATAAACAAAAAACAGCATGGCGAAAATAACCTTCCCCTGAAAACCATCGAAGGCTGGCTCGAAGTATTGGCTTCAAAGAATAAAGAGGCCAATGTCATCTTTTTGGGTGGAGAACCCACACTTCATCCGGATCTTCCCATGGCCATCATAAAAGCCAAATCCCTCGGTTACAATTCCATTACCGTCGACACAAACGGATACCTGTTTCATAATATACTTTCCAAGGTCAGCCCGGATATCATCGACTACTTCAGCTTCAGCCTGGATGGTGTCACCCGAAAAACAAACGATATGATTCGAGGAAAAGGATCATTTGACACGTGTATCCAAGGTATCAAAACCGCGGTTCTTGGCGGCTTTACCACCAGCCTGATCTACACCGTAAGTACGAAAAATATACATGAACTTGATAAAATCGCACCACTTTTGAAAGATTTGAAAGTTGACCGTTTTTTCATACAGGTCATCGGTATTCGGGGGAAATCTGCTGAAACCAAGGCGGAAAAATTACAGGTTTCTCGAAAGGATTGGATAAAAACTATTCCGGACGCGGCCCAAAAAATAGCCCGTCTCGGCATCACCGTAATATACCCGAAAGTTTTTTTAGATCCGGAAGAACCTTTTGAATGTGCCGGTCTGGTGGCAGACAACTATTTTATCTTTCCCAACGGCAGAGTTTACCGATGTCCCCTGTGTGAGGACTATCCTTTACACAGTATGGTCTTTAAGGATAACGTGCTGGTGAATACCCCGAGGATCAACGAAGACGACCTTTTCACACTTAGCATTCCCGAAGGGTGCGTGATGAACAAACTCTTTCAGCCCGACAACCTGGTCTATCACCAAAACGGCACGCCGAAATATAAAATCGCCTGCTGCATGTTAAAAGAAGAGATTCCGAGCCTGGGATAGAGCGGATAATTCTTTTTAATAAAAACATATGACCTACGTCCATTAGAATTTGAATTTAAATCGAACTTCCCGAAATCTTTCATCATAATTTCGACAACCTGTCAAAATTATGTCACTTTATGACGTTCCTGCCCGCCTTACATTTTGAGCATCACCACCATTATTATATATTATCTTATTGATATATATAGATATATCAATTCATCTCGTATGATTGAAACGTGTTTGGTACAGGTATTGCTATTATTACCTTAAGGTTAAGAATAAAATGTCGATAACCTAGAAAGATGATTTGGAAAATCGCCATTTTGGCAAAATATCAATATTTTTTATAACTTATTTTCCGGGAGATCAAAATGGGAAACACGGCTCGTAATCTTGAAAATCCATCGCCGGGCAAAGCAAAGATCGGTGAAATCCTTGTCAAGTCTGGTCTTATAAACAAATCGCAGCTTGAACAGGTTTTAAAAAGACAAACCCAAGTAGGGGGGCATTTGGGATCTATCTTAATTGAGATGGGGTTTATTACCATTGATGACTTAATTCATTGTTTAAGCAAAAAGCTTGATGCTCCTGGTGTTAACCTTTTTGATCAAGACATCAAACCAGGGTTGCTCAATCTTATACCCGTCGAAAAAATGAAATGCATGAAAATCCTTCCCATAACGATGAATGACACAAAGGTAAGTCTGGCCATGGCAAATCCACAAGATTTTATGGCGGTAAGTGAAATTGAGTTTGTTATTGGGAAAAAAATTCGCCCCATGGTGGCGCCTTCATTCATGATAGATGCAGCTTTGAATTGTTTACCTTTAAAGCCCGGCCAGGAATTAAAAGGTGACATGATATCAAAAACATGTAAAATGGAAAGCGAAAAGGTAAAAGAAGTACTTGATCTGGAAGCCCTGCTTGAAAAACTGATGAAATATAACGCCAGTGATATCCTTTTAACACCGGGTGCCCCCCCATCCGTCCGGATTGACAACAAACTGAAACGTCTCGCCATGCCAGCCTTGTTGCCGATTAATTGTGAGATGTATGCCAGAGAGATTATTCCATATTCAAAATGGGATAATTTTTTACATAAGAACGAGTATGATTTGGCTGCTTCGTTTAAAGATATTGGCAGATTTCGGGCAAACATATACAGACAAAGACATTCTATTTCAATTGCCCTTCGGCCAATCAGGGATGGTATTCCTACTTTTGAAGCGCTGAACTTGCCGGAATGGATAAAGGACTTTGCTTTTAAACCACAAGGTTTAATTCTGGTCTCAGGTCCTGCCGGGCATGGTAAAACCACAACCCTCAGTGCGCTTATTGATGTTATCAATAACAACCAACAAAGAAATATCATTTCTCTCGAAGATCCTATTGAAATCCTGCACAAACACAGAAAGAGTAACATTAATCAGAGAGAAATTGGCACAGATACAGAATCTTTTGCCTCAGGTCTGAGAACAGTTTTCCGACAATCACCCGATGTTATTGTTGTTGGAGAAATGAGAGATAAAGAGACTTTTGAAATTGGATTACAAGCTGCAGATACGGGACACCTGGTTATTAGCTCCGTCCATGCAAGTAATACGACGTCTATTTTCGATAGAGTCATCAATATGTTCGAACCCCATATGCAACCCCTTATCCGGACAAAACTTGCTGACTGCTTACAGGTTGTTTTATCACAGCGACTTATTCCTTTAAAAAAAGGAGAGGGCAGAATACTTGCTGTCGAGAAGTTGATAAATTCGTATCGAATTAAAAAATTTATTAAAGATTCCGCCACCAATCAAATTCGATCACAGATGCAAGCTGGAACCAAAGAGTTCAAATCAATTGATATGGCAATTGCAAAACTATATAATAGGGGTCTTATAACATTCAATGATGGGCTTACATATGTTGAAGACAAACAATTCTATCGCGATTTAACCGGCCAAGAAGGAAATTGAGCATATCTAGTGCCCGAACGAAAAATAGGATTTTTCGTTAAGATCAAGGAAGACGAAAATTTCAACCACAGTAATACTGGTAGTATTTCGAGGATTAAAATTTGAGTCTGACGTAGATATTGGCGGAAAAGACAGTTTTCGTTCAGGCACTATCTAATATCGCCGTTTAACATGCTTTGACAACAATAGCCTTTCCAAAGATTCATATTTCTGGACACCCACCAAGATCTGGCGCTCGAATAAAAAGGTTGGAACGGCGTTGACGCTCAATTCGTAAGATCGTTTCCAATCCAAATCAACGGCTTTGCTGTAGGTTCTTGCTTGAATAACTCTGCGGGTTTCATCGCCATTGAGGCCGATGGATCTCGCCACCTTTACAAGAACATGGTCTTTAGCAATGTTTTCACCATCAACAAAATATGCACGAAACATCGCATGATGGAACGCATTGCCCTTTCCCATGGATTCCGACCATTTGCCCAGTTCCTGGGCCAACCGACTGTTATACGTCATTTTCCGATCACCCAATGGCAACCCTAAACCACCGGCAACCTGTTTTAAATGATCCATCATCTGTTCGATATCTATATGACGACCGGCAAACAGTTCTTCCAGCGTTTGTCCGTCCTTCGGCGTTTCCGGATGGAGTGGAAACGCCGTCCATCGGACATCAATATCAAATTCCCTCTGTAATCGTTCAATACGCCCGGTAATGAAATAACACCAGGGTCAAATATAGTCGGAAAATATTTCCAGTGTCTTGCGTTCCGCCATACAGGCTCCTTATAACATTTCGTGTCTATAATACCTCAATCGAGCTAATATTTTTCTTTTTATAGGAGAACGAATTGTCTGTCAAACCCACGCAGTATGTTCGTCGTCGTTTGGTTCATTGGATAAAATATTTTTAATGTGTATTTGAAATAATTTTTTATTTATCATAAGAAGTATGTATCGTACTTTTATGAAATCTTTTTTCCCCATCTTCAGGACACAGATCATTTAGTGTAAACATGATTTCCTTGAATGTTCGTTTTTTTGAAAAAAGGAGGCGGATAAATGAGAGTTTTTTGTTGTATAATGCTACTATGCACCGCATTTTTTGGGTTTCACCCCCCTTCAATTTCAGCAGACGAAGTTCATCTAAAAAATGGAGACCGGATCACCGGCAATATTGTCTCCATGGAAAATGATGAATTGGTTCTAAATACTTCTTATGCCGGAAAAATAACGATAAAATGGAAGGAAGTCGCAAATTTTTCAACGGATGGCAATATCGACGTCGTTCTCAGCGATGGAACCCGTCTCAAAGGCGCTACTGCAAAACCTGATGATGGAAAGGTGGCCTTTTCCATCAAACAGGCACAACCATTGACCTTTGAACCGGATCAGGTCAAAGCCATAAACCCCAAACCACCTGAACCGTCCGTAAAGCTGTCTGGATACGCCAATATGGGCATAAATGTTTCAAAGGGCAACAGCGATACCGAAACATACCACGCCGATGGAGAATTCGTAGCTACCACGGTCAAAAACAGGTTCACTGCGGGCGTTGAGTACGACTTTAAAAAAGATGACGATAACACAACAGAGGACAAAAGCCGAGCATATACCAAGTATGACCATTTTCTCGATGAAAAATGGTATCTTCTGGCCAATCTGTCACTGGACCGGGATAGAATCGCAGATCTGAACTTAAAAACAACCGCAGGTGTCGGTGTCGGGTATCGTTTTCTTGAAACACCGATCACCAACCTCTCCCTGGAGGCCGGCCCCAGCTATGTAAATAAAGATTACGAACTTGCGGAAGATGAAAGTTTTATGGCGGCTCGGTGGTCGCTTAATTTTGACCGGTATTTTCTGAACAAAACCGTCCAGTTTTTTCATTTTCATGAAGGACTTATCGGGCTTGAAGATACGGAAGAGGTGTCCGTTCTGACCAGAACCGGTTTTCGTGTCCCTGTTTACAAGCAGTTTAAAGCGACCTTGCAATACAATTTTGATTGGGACAACATGCCGGCGCCGGGAAAGGAAAGGGTTGACGAGAAATACCTATTAACAATCGGATATTTTTTTTAATGAATATTCCAGCAGCGCCCCAAAGCAGGATCTCCACTGCATTCCGACAATCTGCGGGGTATTAAATCACAATAAAAAGGGCTGGACACGGGCTTGAAGTGTGTTTTGTCAAAACGGGATCGGCTGTAACCGGCGGGTAGTATGAACAGCAGAATAAAACATTGAAAAGGGTGTCTTAAGAAGTCAGCTATTCTCCTTTTTTTCTTTTTTCTAATTCATTTAAGTAAGATTTTTCAACCTGGGCATTATATTTTTCGACTTCCGCATTAAACGCTTCTTTTCTTCTTTCGTAATCTTCGATTTTGTTATTAAACTCCGATACGACTTTATTGTGCTTTTTGGCATCCCCTCTTGATCTCAATTTTTTTTGGTCTTTTGCGATCTGTTTTTTTTCCTCCATCAAGGTTCTGTATTCTTCGTTCAATGCCTGCTTTTCCCGGTCCAGACGTTTTTTGATTTCAGAAAATTCATTTTCTTCATGTTTCTCTTCCGCCTGTTCCTGCTCAAACAAAGGCTTTGGCTTCTCGGCGTTTTGCGCATCCCCTTGATATTCATACGTGTCACTTTGAGATCCGGTATATTCATCAATATCCGTTCGCTGATCCTTGGGAACGTCGGTCAAATCGTCTGTGTAATGAACATTACCGTCTTTATCGATATATCTGTAATATTCTGCTGAAGCCGACATCGAAAATAACACCAGTGTCAATGATATTAAAAATCTTCCAATTTTCATCAATCAGCCCTTTCTGTTATCTTAACATTCTCAGGTTTCACACCCAGTGTATGGGAATGCGTTTATAGGGTGTTGCAAATTTTAAAGTTATTCATACCAAAGGTCAATATTTTATTTCCAATCCATATTGATTTTATAATACCAGTATGAATGATATATAACTCATAAAGCAAAACTTACTTTCTGGGTCCTCCTTAATTGTACCTTGGCATAATTAAGGCAAAACACATCTCAGCAGATAATTTTTGCGACTTGATTGACACCTGACTTTCGTTTTTATATGATTACTTTCTTAAAATGTCATACAAACTATTAGAATATTCATTGAGTCCGTATAGAATTTTATGTGAAAGGATGGTGTTAATGTGAAACGAAAATATGTTGTTTGTCTGTTGGCATTTTTCATTATCCCGGCGTTGTTTACCCAAAGCCGAGCTTTTGTCGAATGGGATACTCGCAAAACACTGGAGTTGGATACACAACCTCTAGACGTCGCCGTTTCCAAGAATGGAAATTCGATTTTCATTCTTACTAAATCGGGAAAGATTTTAATCTATTCCTCTGACGGCAAACTAAAAGATAAAATCGATATTGGAAAACATTTTGATCAAATCGAGGCAGGCCCCGGTGAGGAGTGGCTTTTCTTGAGCAGCCGCAAAAACAAAACGGTTGAAATCCTTCATATTGATTTTATCCAGACGATTGATACCTCTGGAGCCCCATTTCAAGGACCGGCGAATGCGCCGGTAGTGATTGCTGTTTTCAGCGATTTCCAGTGACCGTACTGTGCGAGGATTGTGCCTCTACTTGAGCAGGTGCTCAAGAATAATACAGGAAAAGTAAAACTGGTTTTTAAAAACTTTCCGCTTAAAAGGCATAAATATGCCATGAAAGCCGCTCAGGCAGTTCTTGCAGCCGGCACCCGTGGGAAATTCTGGGAGTTTCATGACCGACTTTTTCTTGAACACAATAAACTGAGCGATGAAAAGATCAGAGAAATCGCTGAAGGTCTTGGACTTAATATCACTGATTTCGAAAAAGAGATGAAGCGTCCAAATGTTCTGGCTAAAATACAAAAGGATATTCTGGACGGCAGGCAGGCCGGGGTCATGGGGACCCCTACCGTATTTATTAATGGCCGGCGCTTAAGGAATTGGAGCCTGAACGGATTTCAGGTTTTAATCGATAAGGAATTGGAAAAAATGTAACCGTTGCAACACCCTATTCAATGGGGCTGCAAATTTTAGTTCCAGGATGAATACTCTGGTCCGACCTGGTGATCAGGGTCGTTGATGTGGTTTGTTCGGTATGCAAAACAAGCACCGTACCGAAAACATAAGGGGTCAAAAGAATATTTTCTCTACTTTTCGCACCAAGTTTTTCTCTTTCCTGATAATATATACTGTATGACTGCCCGATCTTTACGCCGTCTTGATCGCCTTTATTGATGTATACGACGGTATGATCTCCAATGTTAACGTCACCCTCCTCGGATACAATGATTTTTCCATCCAGTCCCTTTTTGCTTTGGGTCAGGGCAATTCTTGGTGACCGCTTTTTATACGGCATCAAAAGGTCGTTCACAGCAATAGACCGGTAAGATTGAACAACTCTGGCCAAAACAAAACTGGGCTCTTTTTTTGTAATTTCAACAACTCCCGTCAGATAGTGCTGGGTCCCGACAAGTGCTTTCGTTTTTTTATCTTTAATCGGCTTTAAAGTTCTATATACCGTGTACTTGGTGCCAGGTAGAAGAGGATGATCAACATTTGGACGGATATATACCAGATCCCCAACACCGATCAATTTTTTATCATCTTTGACTTTGAAGATCGTACCTTGGGGAGTGATGGGTTGCGTTTTAATAAACCCGATGCTGTTAATGGGAGAATAGTAATAATACAGCGTCTCTTTTGTCGAATCTGTTTCTTGGGGTCGATTTTCCTCAACGCTTTTTTTGATAAAAGTTTCAGATCCCTTTATATGAAAAAGTCGAATACGCTCACCCGGATAAATCCAGTGAGGATTCGAAATCTGATTGTTTTCGCTCCATAACTTTGGCCATAGCCATGGGGAATCAGAAAATTGAGTTGAAAGATCCCAGAGCGTATCCCCTTTTTTAACAGTATAGTAAAAACCTGCTTCATGTTCCACAGTCTCCACGGCTTCCTGTGCTAAAAGATGAACTGGGAAAACAACTATTGCGGCTAAAATACACAAGCACATCATTACCTGGAATTTTCTCTTGCAATCCATTAGACACTCCGAATTTTTAATATTATTATTCATTTAATTTTAATATTATAACCCGGAAATTGGCAAATTGTCAAGCTTTTCGATATTTTTCGATATCGGGTTCGTCAATAAAAAGCCCCCATGCGGATAAAGCATGAGGGCTTTTAAATTAGGTATTAAATGGGCTGGGTTACATCAGTCCCCCCATTCCGCCCATTCCGCCCATTCCGCCCATTCCTCCGCCTCCGGGCATTGGTTCCGGTTTTTCTTCGGGCTTCTCAGCAACCATTGCTTCTGTGGTCAGCATCAATGAAGCAACGCTTCCAGCATTTTGCAAAGCGAAACGGACGACTTTGGTCGGATCGATAACGCCGGCTTCAATTAGATCTTCATATTTGTTGGTCTCGGCATTAAAACCATAAGCGCCATCATGTCTTTTAACTTTGTCAATTACAACAGAGCCTTCAAATCCGGCGTTGTTGGCAATCTGTCTTAAGGGTTCTTCGATGGCACGGGTTACAACTTTTACACCCAATTTCTGGTCAGCCTTGATTTTGACCTTATCCAGGGCATCTATGCAGCGAACCAATGCAACACCGCCCCCGGGCACGATCCCTTCTTCAACCGCAGCCCGTGTTGCGTTCAATGCATCTTCAACACGTGCCTTTTTTTCCTTCATCTCCGTCTCTGTGGCAGCACCGACATTAATAACCGCCACACCACCAATGAGTTTGGCCAGTCGTTCCTGGAGTTTTTCACGGTCATAATCTGATGTGGTCTCATCAATTTGAGCGCGGATCTGTTTTACACGGCCTTCAAGGGCTGAACGTGAACCAGCCCCGTCAACGATCGTGGTGTTGTCCTTGTCGATATTGATACGTTTCGCTTGACCGAGATCTGAAATCGTCAGGTTCTCGAGTTTGATTCCCAGATCTTCCGATACCACCTGGCCGCCGGTCAGGATCGCGATATCCTCAAGCATGGCTTTACGTCTGTCGCCAAAACCAGGAGCCTTAACCGCTGCAACCTGAAGGGTTCCTCTCAGTTTGTTAACAACAAGTGTAGCAAGCGCCTCGCCTTCAATGTCTTCAGCAATAATCATCAGGGGTTTGCCCATCTTTGCGATCTGCTCAAGAACCGGGAGCAGATCTTTCATGCTACTGATCTTTTTTTCGTTGATCAGAATATAGGGGTCTTCCAAAGATGCGAGCATCTTATCCGGATCTGTCACAAAGTATGGTGAAAGGTAACCGCGATCGAACTGCATACCTTCCACAACATCAAGGGAAGTCTCCATGGCTTTTGCTTCTTCAACTGTAATTACGCCTTCTTTACCCACTTTGTTCATGGCTTCGGCAATAATGTTTCCAATGGTTTCGTCGTTGTTGGCAGAAATGGTGCCGACCTGGGCAATTTCACGCTGATCTTTCGTCGGCTTGCTGATCTTGTGCAGCTCTTTCACGACAACCTCAACAGCTTTGTCAATACCGCGTTTGATAGCCATGGGATTGTTGCCGGCAGCAACAAGCTTCTGCCCTTCTTCATATATAGCCCTTGCAAGAACTGTAGCCGTGGTCGTACCGTCACCTGCCATATCACTGGTCTTGCTGGCGACCTCTTTCACCATCTGAGCTCCCATATTTTCAAACTTGTCTTCAAGTTCGATTTCCTTGGCTACGGTTACGCCGTCTTTGGTGATCGTGGGAGACCCCCAGGATTTTTCAATAACAACGTTTCTACCTTTAGGGCCGAGTGTTACGACTACGGAATCCGCAAGCGCTCTAACACCGTTAAGCATGGCTTCACGGGCCTTCATATCGTATTTTATTTCTTTAGCCATCTTGGTCTATCCTCCGTTTTCAATGTTTGTTATTCGATTACGCAGAGAACTTCTTGTTCACTCATGATCAAGTATTCTACACCTTCAATTTTTACCTCTTGACCACCATATTTCCCGAACAAAATCCGATCACCTATTTTGACTTCAAGAGGGACACGTTTGCCGTCGTTGTTAAGTGCACCCACTCCAACTGCAACAATTTTTCCTTCTGCCGGTTTTTCTTTGGCTGTGTCCGGGATGATAATCCCTCCCTTGGTCTTGGTCTCTTCCTCAACACGTTTTACCAAAATTCGATCATTTAACGGTCTGAGTTTCATTTTTCAATTTCTCCTTTTCTTTTTTAGCAAATTATTACAAATTCTTTTTTAGCAAATTATTACAAATACAATCCTCTAAAACGAAATTTAGTCAAGAATTATATTATGGTGTTTTATCGGCAGGTTTTTTTGACTTTTCGGGTGTTTTGCTTGGATTATCTGAGCTTTGGTTTGTCTTTTGCTTCCTTGATGAATCTGTTGATGAACCCCGTGATTTGCCTGCATAGTCTGTTATATACCACCCCGTTCCTTTAAGGTGGAAACTGCTATGTGAGATAAGCTTATGGAGTTTTCCGGAGCAATACTTGCATTTGGTCAGCGGTTTGTCAGAAAATTTCTGAATCACTTCATCTAATCTCCCACATTTCGAACATTCATATTCATATATGGGCATACTTTAAAATCTCCTTCTAATAAGGAATAGTTCCGTGGAAAGCAAAATTAACACCACAATACACATGTATTAGAAATTTGAATTAATATATGCAATGTTTCCGCATTGTCAAGGTATACCCGGCACTTTTTTTGAATTATAATTTTTTCAAATCATCAATAGGATTGCGCCATTTTTCATAAAACTTCAACACATTCTTCATACCAAATATATTGATCGAATCGAGTATACCATGGGTGATTTTATGGACATGGGCCTCTTCCGCCATCATTTCGTCATGGGACGCTTCAAAATTCTGAAGGAATTTGCTGAACCTTAGAACATGAATGAGGTCGTGGGCCATAATATAGAGGGCAAATGGGAAAAGTTGTATGTCAGGCGACCTACTTAAGGATGAAAGGATAGCGTGATCTTGAAGACATATCTTATAAAGATCATATGTTGCCGAACCTAAGGATGAGTCTTTTCGCTGGCCTTCATAACGGATGATTTGTGCAAACGGGCCGTGGACAATTTCTTCGGGAGAAAGATCGGCCAGCGTTTTGATATCGTATGCGCAAGCGGCAGACCATTGACTGGCAGACATCTTATAGAAATTGCTGACAAGCTCTTCAGCCATTACCACACAATTATTTATAATTTTGATTTGCTGAGTGTCGAATTTTTCCAGGTTCGCCATAAGGTTCGTTCTTCATCAAAAAAAATGTGGACATCATGTTATTTATGATGTATTTATCATTGTTTTACTCAAAAGTTTTACGCTAAAGAAAATAACGATTGGAGGTGATCTGTTGGGCAGTGTCGTAAAAAAACGAAGAAAAAAAATGCGAAAACACAAGCATAGAAAGCTGTTGGCCCGTACACGGCATCAAAGAAGAAAGGGCAAATAAGTTTCATCCACGAAATTTTGACGATTTTGGTAAAAAACACCCCTTGTTAAACTCAAACAAAAATGAGAATTTTATTGATATTCCGGTGCTTTTTTCTGTTATGGCTTTCCGGAATACCCTTTTAAATATTTAAAGAATTCCGAATCTGTTGAGAGCACAACCGAACTGTCTTTACCAAGAGTATCGCCGTATATTTCTAGAGTCTTCATAAAGGAATAGAAAACAGGGTCGACGCCAAAGGCTTCAGCGAATAACTTTGTTGATTCGGCATCGGCCTTGCCTTTCATTGCCTGTGCTGTTCTGTAGGCTTCGGATGTGATTCTCTTTAAATCTCTTTCCTTTTCACCCAGTATTTTTTGGGCTTCACCCTTGCCCTCTGATCTGAATTTTTCGGCAATCTGCTTCCGTTCCGCAATCATTCGGCCATACACAGAATCTCTAACCTCTTCCACATAGTTTATTCGCTTTATCTTTACATCGACCAGCTCAATGCCAAATTGGGCCAGCTTTGGTTGGCCCTGTTCCAGTATCTTCTTGGTAATCTTCTCCCGGCCGGTTTCGATCTTGTAGGACGGTCTTTCTTTGATATCTTCGAGCCCTATTTCATAGGTATCCAATTCTCGGTTGGTCTTACGAACCGTTTCGATGAGCCTGTTTTCAGTTACAAGGTTTCGTACCGCAGGATCGATGATATCATCAAGCCTTCCCTGAGCACTTGTGATATTGTTGACCGTTTGAAAAAATTTGATCGGGTCAACGATTCTCCATCTGGCAAAGGTGTCCACCCAGATATAGGTTTTATCCAGCGTCGGAATCTGGCCGGGATCGCCATCCCATTGCAGAAGATTCTTTGGAAAATAAGTGGCGTTCTGAATAAAGGGAATCTTAAAGTATAAACCGGATTCCTTCTTCGGTTTGCCGACGACTTTCCCGAATTGAGTAACAACCACCTGCTCTGTTTCATCCACCACATATGCAGCGGTAAAAACGAAAAGAATCGCAACAACCGCAACAACCAATATAACAAGTTTAGATTTCATTATTTATCACCCTTTTGTTTCCCAAGATTAAGCAAAGGGAGAACATTTTTCTGATCTGAATCAATAATATATTTATCCCCAAGTTTGGGGAGAAGGTCTTTCAGGGTTTCAAGATAGAGTCTCCTTTTGGTCACGTCCTTAGCCTTTGCGTATTCTGCATAAAACGCTTTAAATCTGGCAGCATCACCTTTGGCCCGGTTGACCCTGTCCAGTGCATACCCTTCGGCGGCCTTTATGGTTCTTTCGGCTTCACCCCTGGCCGCAGGGATTGCTTTGTTATAATCCTCTTTGGCCTGATAGATCATTTTTTCTTTTTCCTGAGTGGCCTGGTTGACTTCGTTGAAGGACGGTTGTACCGGACCGGGAACATTGGTCTTTTTCATTTCAATGGTTACAATATTAATCCCGGATTCAGCGTTATCCAACTCATCCTGCAAAACAGTCCTTGCTTCAATAGCGATTTCTTCCCGTTTGCTGATAACTTCATTTATACTCCTGTCACCGACGACCAGCCGCATGGCCGCCTCTGACATGTCGATTAGGAGTCTTCGCACATCATGCACCTTAAATAAAAAATTGTACGGATCTTTTATCCGGTACTGTATGATCCAGGGTACCAAAGCCACATTTAAATCTCCGGTCAACATAAGGGCAACGTTTGTGCTCTCACCGCCGGCAAAGGTACGTCTACGGGTATCTTCCGTCCGAAGAGAACGAAAGCCGAATTCCTCTTTATATACTCGGCGAACTTTGACTTTTGTCACTTTTTCAATTCCGGAAGGCAGCTTGAAATTAAGACCGGGTTGACTGGTCCGTACATATTTCCCGAATCGCTGGACAACGCCGACCTCGTCCACTGCAACCGTGTAGAATGTCGAAGTGCCAAAAAAGATAAGCGCGAAAAGAAGAATTAAAAGAGGGCCGCCGGGCAGTTTAAACTTTTTAAACTTCTCGACCAAGTCATCCATTTTGGGGGGAACGATTCCTCCCCCCTTTCCCTCTTGCTGTTTTTTAAGTTTTTCCCAATCCCAGTTCATAGTTTTTTTCCCGTTAATTTAGTTTTAAAATGCTTAAATCTCTTATTAATTTAAGTTACCAATCCTTTCAAGTCAAGTAAAAAGCAATGTTTATATGTGAATAGTAACATTTGAATGGCGATCATTGATCACCACTTAAAAAGTTTCTTGGGATTTCGCCATAATTGTTTCTTGACAACACGATGAATCACTTTATAGTTCCTTATATTATGGCGAAACGGAAAAAAAATAAAGAATTTGTGCACATCGGGAAAATTATAAACGGTGTCTTAAAAAC
>JBFESJ010000055.1:0-16761 GCA_041548585.1 Desulfobacterales bacterium
ATAAAGGACAGCAGGTCTTCCGGCCGAGTATCTTTAAAAGCTCCTTTACTCTTTTTGCAGCCGGGGGTTCTTATTGATTGGACGATGTAGGCGTCTCTCATTATTATTCCCTCCTTTGAGACCTTTTTAAAAAGCCCTTTTTGCCCGATCTCTGTGTCAGTCTCAAATTTTAATCCTCGAAATACTCAATGTATGTCTGTGGTTAAAATTCTCGCCTTTCTTGATCTCGACCAAAAATTTGCATTTTAAAAAGGTCTCAGTTGAATATCGAAAAAAATCACATTTATGAATGGGAAACATGATTAATAACTTCTTTTAGATTATAAACCCAAGTTTCATATCGTTTTTTAAAAATATATGGCGATGGGCTCCTTCATCGAAATTTACTTGAATAAAACCTATGCTAATTTCTCAACGGTTTGCCGGTTTTTAACATGTGCTCAACCCTGGCCATGGTCTTTTCTTCTTTCCAGAAATCGACGAAAGCCTCTCTTTCGAGTTTGAGTATGACCTCCTCTTCAACGGTGCTGTTATCTCTTACTTCTCCGCCGCTAATAACGTACGCGATTCTTCTGGCCAGAAACGCATCGTACTCGGTGATAAATTTTCCTTTCAGCATATTGAAGATCTCCACGTCGATCATCCCCTGGGCCGCCTGTCCCAAAACCTTTATGGGTTGTTTAAGCGGTGGTGCATAGCCGTCATCGGCCATCCTTAAAACTTCCTTTTTGGCTTCACCGATCAAATAGTCCCGGTTAAAAACAATTCTGTCAATGGGGCCCAAAAAGCCGTTGGCTCGCGCCTCAGCTGCAGACGTTGAAACTTGGGCCAGAGCAATGGACATGAAAACCGGTACGAAAAATTTGGCAAGATCAATATCGGTGACCGCTTCAGGAATCGTCGTGACGAACTTCTTCCACAGGTTTAAACATCCGCCTCCCGATGGGAGCAGACCGACTCCGATCTCAACCAGGCCCATGTATAGTTCGGCATGGGCCACAATTCTGTCGGCGCCAAGACATAGCTCGCATCCGCCGCCAAGCGTCATGCCGTAAGGGGCAGCTACAACCGGAAAGCTTGAATATTTTTCTTTTTGGATACTGTTTTGTGCCAAGCGTAAAAATGCATCGATCTCCGAATATTTTCCTTCCTTTGCTAAACCGGCCATAAAAAAAAGATCACCGCCTGCCGAAAAAGCCCCCGGCATTCCGCCGGCCTGGTTTCCGATGACAAGCCCCAGACCGTTGGCATCCACATACTCCATGACGTGTTGCTGGAATTCGATTATTTCTTTGTTCAACGCATTCATCTTGGTATGAAATTCCAAACAAAATACGCCGTCGTCAATATCTATTAACGAAGCAGATGCACAGGTTTCAATGACCTTACCCGCCCCTTTCAAGGTTTTAAGAGAAACGATCGTTTCGCTGGCAACGATCTCTGTGTAATTTTCAGCAGCAAAATCATATGCAAAGCGTTTACCGTTATCGGTTCTGTAAAATGATGTATGGCCTGCTGTAATCATCCGCTTTACTTTTTCAGGTACTTCAAGCCCGTCTTTTTCCATCTTTTTTATAGAAGCTTCAAGCCCGATGGCGTCCCAGGTCTCAAAGGGGCCCATTTCAAAATTGAATCCCCATTTCATGGCATTATCGATTTCAACGATGGCGTCTGAAATTTCAGGTATCCTATTGGCCGCGTAGATCAGGCCGTTTGCCACGACTTTCCAGGCGAATCTGGCACCTTTGTCTTGGCCATAGACAATGGCTTTGATTTTTTCAGGAAGTGTTTTTGCCTTTTTAGCCTCGGCAAGGCACGGAAAATCGGCAGGTTCATATTCCGAATATTCTAAAGTTTTGGGATCGATGACCTTTCGGATCTTTTTCCATTCAGGTGTTAAGTCGGTCTTATAGAAGCCGCTTTTGGTTTTTTTCCCCAATATTTTTTTTTCGATCATTCTGTCTACAAATTCAGGCAGGACGAAACTGTTTTTCTGTTCGTCGTTGACCACCAGTTCATACGTGTTCCTGGCCACATGCCCCAGGGTGTCGAGGCCGACAAGGTCACATGTCTTGAACATGGCGCTCTTGGGTCTGCCCATGGCAGTTCCGAAAAGTCCATCCACCTCGGGGATCGACAGACCATCTTCAAGCATTGTCTGCATGGCCTTGACAATTCCCTGAACACCGATCCTGTTTCCAACAAAATTGGGGGTGTCCTTGGCCCATACAATGCCTTTCCCAAGAATCCGTTCTCCAAAATCATACATAAATTCAAGCACTTCAGGGAGCGTTTCTTCTCCGGGTATGATTTCCAGAAGATGCATATACCTTACCGGGTTAAAAAAATGTGTGCCTAAAAAATGTTGTTTGAAATCGAGGCTAAGCCCTTGGGACATTGCTTCTAGCGGAAGACCCGAGGTGTTGGAAGAAACAATGGCGCCGGCCTTTCTTTTTATTTCAATGTGTTTAAAGAGATCCTGTTTAATTTTCAAGTTTTCCACAACCACTTCCACAATCCAGTCGCAGTCTGAAATTTCGTCGAAATCGTCTTCTAAATTACCGATGGTGATACGGTGGACATCTTTTTTCTGCATCAAAAGGGATGGGCTTGACATCAAAACCGTATCCAGACCGGCTTTTACGATCCGGTTTCTGGCAACCGGATCGTTTTTTTCTTCTTCCTTTAGATCAAAGGGAACGATGTCCAGTAAAAGCGTCTTTATGCCCGCACCGGCCAGCAGCGCAGCAATGCCTCCGCCCATCACACCAGAGCCAATGACCGCCGCCTGCCTGATTTTTCTAACCATGATAGCCTCCTATAAAGAATGAAATCCAATTCGATGAATGATCATTCATTTATTTAACAAAACACAACTTTTCCTGTCAAGAAAAAAACAAAGATTTCTCATCGGCTTGAAAAACGATTATAAAAATCATATAATCAATATATTATGCAATTAAAATGATATGTATTCAGCCAAAAAAAAGACATCATACAGTATTTTTGATATTAAAATATGGAATGAACAATTATTCATTTTTAAGAAATAAGCGTTGCCAAACTAGGTTGTTTACGGTTATAACCTGAATCTTGCATGAAAATTAATGAGAATTTTTCGATTACTTGATTTAAAAGGGTTTATGAAAAATCATATCATCGTTCAAAATTTAGGTATTAAACATATCACGAACTCATCAGACTAATAACATGCGAAAGTGGTGCACCTATTTTTTTTCTTGATTATCTTCAACATATTCTGAAACAAGGCGCTTTTTCGATAGGACGATAGAATCATGACAAAAGAAAACGATGTTGTAGTCATACACTTTGAGGACCAGCCAATATCATTTGCGAGAATAGAAGACATCTCTCCGGATATCAAAAAAGATTGGTATCATGTCAAACTGCTACTATTTCAGATGCCCCTTCAGGTGGTTACCTGGATACTGCGCGATATTTATATTAACGGCCAGGAATTCACCATGGAAGGAAAAAAGATACGTCTGGAAAAGGTGGTTTGCCCCAAAACGTCCGAACAGACCGAAAAAGAAATACCCGAAAAGTCAGGTGATCAAAAAGTGATATCTTTGGCTGATCTTAAGAAAAAATCACCGTGAGTATGATTCCGGGTTATGAAAAACTCAAATCAAATCGTTATCTCGGCCTCAAGACGTACCGATATTCCTGCCTTTTACATGGATTGGTTTATGGCGCAGATTAAAAAGGGAAGGTTTGAAGTTGTCAATCCATATAACCGGCGGAAGTTCATCGTGCCTGTGACACCCGATAACGTGCATACCATTGTATTCTGGTCGAAAAATTTCTCTCCTTTCATTAAAGGAGGATTCGGTCAAACGCTTTTGGCAATGGGATATAATCTTTTTTTTAACTTTACCATAAATTCGGATATTCCGATACTTGAACCTCGAGTGCCGTCTTTAAAACAGCGACTTGACCAGCTTCGAGACCTTTGCCGAAACTACGACCCAAAAAGTATAAACTGGAGATTC
The DNA here is from genome assembly GCA_041548585.1 of Desulfobacterales bacterium. Lineage (GTDB taxonomy): Bacteria > Desulfobacterota > Desulfobacteria > Desulfobacterales > UBA11574 > UBA11574. The sequence continues at coordinate 4,014 of JBFESJ010000055.1, forward strand.
GATCCCATCTGTTTTTTTGAATCTGGACAAAACGTCATCAAAGACAATCTTCATGATTTTTCCAGGATTGCGACATGGGCATCGCGATACGGCGTTACAAGATGTATTACCAGTTTTATGGATCACTATGCCAAGATAAAGAAACGCGTAAAATCGATATCAGGATTTTCTTTTATCGATCCGATCCTGTCGGAAAAAATAGAACTTCTTCTTAAATTGGAAAAAGAGCTTTCAGAAAAAAATGTCGATCTGTATACTTGCTGCGAAAAAGAGGTATTGGATGCATTGCCTTCAGGTTCGAAAATCAAAAAAAGTTCGTGTATTCCAAATGATCTTTTTGTTAAGATTTTTGGTGGAGACCTTAGCGTTAAAAAAGATTCCGGCCAGAGGGTAGCGGATGGGTGCGGATGCATGGTTTCGGTAGATATCGGGTCGTATCGCCTTCATCCTTGCTACCATAACTGTTTGTTTTGTTATGCAAATCCAACCCCAAGGGTTTTTAGATAAAATGTAACTTTTTAGGTTGTTGGAACAAATTGATATTAAAGAAGCTTCAGGTATAAACGATTGATTATTGAAGATTGAATATTTAAGGAATTCTACCAATTTTATTTATGGAAAGACAGAGCGGGTCTCGGTTAAATAAAAGCAAAAACCTTGAGTTAACCGGGCAGTGTGATACCTCAAATCTTCAGTCATCAATTTATAATTTACAATTTGGTAGATGTATGAAAATCGGTTCGGTTATTCTTGACAATATAACGATTTTAGCACCACTTGCGGGTATTACCAATTTGCCGTTTCGTCTACTGGCAAAGACGGCCGGGTGTGGACTGGTTTGTTCAGAAATGATCAGTTCCAACGGGCTTGTTCGCAAATCCGCTAAAACCTACGAGTTGCTCAGAAGCGGGGTTGACGAAAAACCGTTATCGGTTCAAATATTCGGTTCAGATCCTTATATAATGGCTGAAGCAGCAGCCATGGCTGAAGACTCGGGTGCTGACATTCTTGATATCAACCTTGGCTGTTCCGTAAAAAAGGTGCTGAAAACCGGTTCAGGAGCGGCATTGATGAAAGCACCCAAACAGGTTGAAAAAATTCTTTTTACTGTCAGAAAAGCCATAAGCATTCCACTGACCATTAAAATGAGAACCGGCTGGGACAAATCCGGCATTGAGGCTTTTAAAATTGCTGAAGTCGCAGAGGCAGGTGGCGTAGACGGCATTACCCTGCATCCGCGTGTGGCGACTCAGGGATTTGGGGGTAAAGCTGACTGGTCCTTGATTTCGGCTATAAAGAATAGCGTATCCATTCCTGTGATTGGAAATGGGGATGTTGTAGCGCCGAAAGATGTATTGACCATGAAAAAGCAAACCGGTTGTGATGCTGTAATGATAGGTAGAGCAGCCATCGGGAATCCGTGGATATTTTCTCAGGCACTGTCTTTGATGAATGGTAATGAAATGGTTCCTCCGGATCTTTCCGAACGTTTTGAAGTGATGACGAAATACCTTAAAACTTCAATAGAATGCTTTGGAGAGAAACGGGCTTGTCGAATGATGCGCAGTCATCTGGGGTGGTTTGTCAAGGGATTGATTTACAGCAGCAGGTTTCGGGAATCCATCAAGAGGATATCGACGGAAAAAGAAGCCCTGTCGTTTATTGGGGAATATAACAGCTTTCTGCTTGCTTCAAATAACATCAAATAAGGGTTCGATACTTGAGTATTATTGTTATCAATAAGGGAATATACCAAGGAGTTCCTATGAAAAAACGGCTGTTTTTTGTCCTGACGCTTGTGACTTTACTCACGTTTTCTGTCTTTGGATATGGTGATAATTGCAGGGACGTTGTTGAGCAAAAGGAAAAGGGGAGCATCAATTGGAGCAAGGGGGTCATCCAGGCAAAAGGAATCGGTATTCCGCCTAAAAACATATCTGAAAATTCCAATGCCCGATCAACGGCGCTAATAAATGCGAAACTGAATGCTTCCCATAAAATCCTTGAAATTGTGAAAGCGCTCCGGATTGACGGTGGTACTGTTGTGGGAGATTATGCAAACAAAGACGATGTCATTATGTCTAAAATAACGAACATGGCGAGAAATGCAAAGGTGGTTAAAAAAGAATATCTAACAGATGGTACAGTAAAAATAAAAATGGAGATGAACCTCAGAGGGGGGTTTGCTCAACTTGTACTTCCTAAAGAAATAAAGCCCCTTGATTCCATCACCCCTGTGACGATGAGCAAAACATCATCATTTGCCTTTACGGGACTTGTGGTCGATGCCAGGGGACTTAATGTCAGGCCTGTAATGGTTCCAAAAATACTCGATGAAAATAATCAGGAAGTTTATGGATCCGTTTTTGTCAGCCGGGAGTATGCCGTGCAGCAGGGGATGATCGGGTATGACCGGAATCTTGAGGAGATTCTGAATAACCAGAGGGTTACAGATCATCCCTTGGTGGTAAGAGGGTTAAAGGCATTGGACCCGGCTCGTTCTGAAATTGTCATCAGCAATGCAGATGCTTCAAGGCTAAGAAGTGCTTCGGAAAGCCTTTATTTTATGAGAAAATGCCGTGTTATTATTTTGGTTGACTAACCCCCGTTTCTCATGAAGAACATTAAAGAGAAAGATAAAAACGTGAATTCCGCCACAGCAGGAGATTATTCAGCCATTGAAGTAAAGGATTATGTCTTCCCCGAGGGCGGTATATACAACAGGCTGTGATGTCTTGTTCCTAAGCCGAATACGGGATTTCGCTGAGCTCGACTCCGATGCCGGGATCTTCGACTTGCAAATGAACGCCTCAGGCTTGTGAAATATCGGGGCTAAACCGGTCAGGGGGTATGAGAGATACGGGCTTAACAGGAGGAATCATGAATTTTAAAAAACGATACTTTTTATTCACAGCGTTTTGCGTATTTTTTCTATTTGCATGTGCCCAAACGTCCATGGAAACAAATGGATGGCTCGACACACCTGTACACCATGTTAAAAACGGCAACACACTGTTAAAATCAGGCAAACTTGATGCTGCGTTTCGTGAGTTCAGCCGGGCAAAGGAACTCGATTCGAAGTATTCACCGGCTTATGTGGGGCTCAGTCTATATTACGGTTTAAAAGGTGACGATGAGAATTCCGCTATGTATTTGAAAAAGGCAGTTCAACTGTTAAAGGTAACACCCAAAGAATAGACGTTTCTGCCTATGTAAAATACACGCATCCTTAAAATCACATGCGAATGAGACCACTATGTTCCGAGACTCCATGATGCCAGATATTTTTTCTGTTCAGCGGTAAGCCTGTCGATTTTTACCTTCATAGACTTCAATTTTTCTCTTGCAATAGCTTTGTCTATCTCTTCGGGCACGGGATAGACATTATTTTCAAGCCTCTGTTTGTTTTTCACCATATATTCGATACTCAAGGCCTGATTGGCGAAACTCATATCCATTACACTTGACGGATGCCCCTCGGCAGATGCAAGATTTATCAGTCTGCCATCACCCAGCACATTAATATGTTTACCATTTTCAAGACCATACTCTTCAACGAAAGGCCGAATTGTTCTTCGGGATTTTGCTATGGATTCAAGTCCGTTAAGATCGAGTTCCACGTTGAAATGGCCCGAATTGGCGACAATGGCCCCGTCTTTCATGATTTTGAAGTGTTCCTTGCGTATGACATTAATGTTGCCTGTAACCGTGCAGAAAAAATCACCAATCCGTGCAGCCTGACGGATGGGCATCGCGGTGAAACCGTCCATGACCGCTTCAAGTGCGGCGGTGGGATCGACCTCGGTTACAATGACATTGGCGCCCATCCCCCGTGCCCTTAGTGCAAGACCTTTGCCACACCATCCATACCCGCAAACGACAAAGTTAGATCCGGCAATGAGCCGGTTTGTGGCCCGAATAATTCCGTCCATAGTGCTCTGACCGGTACCGTAACGGTTGTCAAAAAAATGTTTGGTCTTGGCATCATTTACGGCTATGATAGGATATTGTAAAACACCATCTGCGGCCATACTTTTAAGTCGGATGATACCGGTGGTCGTTTCTTCAGTGCCCCCTCGTACACTCTTGATGAGCTCCGGGCGTTCGGAATGTATGGTGGAAACCAGATCGGCACCGTCATCCATTGTGTATTGAGGTTTGATATCGAGGGCAGAATGGATATGCTTGTAATATGTCTTGTTGTCTTCACCCTTGATGGCAAAAACAGATATTTTATCGTGCTTTACCAATGAGGCCGCCGCATCATCCTGTGTGCTCAGGGGGTTGGAAGCACAGAGCGTAATTTGAGAACCTCCAGCCTTTAGTGTTTGCATCAGGGAAGCGGTTTCGGTGGTAACATGAAGGCAGGCAGCGAGGCGTATGCCCTTTAAGGGTTTCTCTTTTGCAAACCTTTTTCTGATATTGTTAAGCACCTGCATGCTCTGGTTGGCCCATTCGATCCGGAGCAAGCCGTCTTTTGCCAGTTTTATGTCTTTAACATCGTAATTCATTAGAAATTTCTCTCCTTTTGAATCGCTATATGATATTCTGAATTCGTCACTCGTAAAAAATCAATCGAGAATCGTCAATCGACAACCTTCAATTCCAATTACAGTCCGGCCTTATCTCTTAAAACATCAACCATGTTGGTCTTTTCCCAGGTAAATTCAGGCTCATTTCTTCCAAAGTGACCGTAAGCCGCAGTTTTGTGATAGATGGGACGTAAAAGATCAAGATATTCGATGATGGCAGCCGGTCTTAAATCAAATACATCCAAGACTATTTTTTTCACCCGGTGCTTGGGTATGACACCGGTGCCCATAAGATCGATCATTACAGAAACAGGTTTTGCCACGCCGATGGCATAAGCGATCTGTATTTCACATTTTTTTGCAAGGCCCGCGGCGACGATATTTTTCGCGATATGGCGAGCCATGTAAGAAGCGCTACGGTCAACCTTGGAAGGATCTTTCCCGGAGAAGCATCCGCCGCCGTGACTCCCCTGGCCTCCGTAAGTGTCTACGATAATCTTTCGTCCCGTCAAGCCGCAGTCTCCCATGGGGCCGCCGATAACAAATTTGCCTGTAGCATTTATAAAATATCTGGTATCGCCGTCTGTGAACTTTTTCGGAATCACTTTTTTGATGACTTCTTCAATGATCGCGTCTTTTAAGTCTTCGTGGGAAATATCCGGCTTGTGCTGGGCGGCGATGACAACCGTATCAACACGCTTGGGAGTCCCATTTTCATATTCGATGGTGACTTGAGATTTGCCATCCGGCCTTAAAAAATCAAGAGAGTGGTTTTTACGAACCGTGGCAAGACGCTGGCACAGCTTGTGCGCATATGAGATGGGCATGGGCATCAACTCAGGTGTTTCATCGGTGGCAAATCCAAACATGAGCCCTTGGTCGCCTGCCCCTTGGTCTTTGAAAAGACCTTCGCCGATGTTGACCCCTAAAGCAATATCCGGGGATTGATGATCAATACTTGTAATGACCGAACAGGTCTGCCAGTCAAATCCCATGAGTGAAGAATGGTATCCGATTTCGCGAATAGTGTTCCTTACAATCTCAGGCATATCAACATAACATTCGGTTGTAATTTCGCCGGCGATAAAAGCCAGGCCGGTTGTGACAAGTGTCTCACAGGCTACTCTGCACTTCTTATCCTTTTCCATGATGGCGTCGAGTATGGAGTCTGATATGGCGTCGGCAACCTTGTCGGGATGACCTTCGGTCACGGATTCGGATGTGAAGAAAAATTGTTCGTTGCTCATCAACGTCTCCTTTGTTTTATGTGCCGTTAAATGAATATGTTACATAAAGATTTTGATTTCGAAAAAAGTTCAAACAGGGTTTTGGGGTCGATTAATGTGTAGCAATAGAAATGATTAAAACCCAAACAACTGCTTCCACTCTAAGCCTTCTTTCCTAAAAATGATTTCATCCTTACCTATATGCATCACCGTGGCATTGTCAATAGATTCTCCTTCCCGAATAACAAGGCCGTTGATCACAGCAAGGCGGTTTTTCGGCTCGCTGGACCAGGCAATTGCCTGCAGTTCGATCTTGGTTTCACCGAATTGCTTGACGGGTATGGATGCAAACCGGTCGGCTGTTGTCTTTTGTGCGGGTTTTTTAACACGTTTTTCGGTGATTGTATCTTTTCGGGGCTGTTCCGGTTGTGAAATTTCTCTGTTGAACAAAACGGCAGCGTTTTCCCGGGATTTTGGGGTGGATACGGGTGCCGTTTTTAGGATCGATTCGGATTCTTTAACATTCTTTCGGGTGGGCGATTCTTTTTGAACACTGTCCGATATGGCCGCCTTCTTTTCGGGAAGCCGGCTGGGTTTTTGGAGCCGGGTTTCTCTTTTTGTTGTTAATTCCGGTTTTTTTTCACGGACCTTCTGGCTTAAGAACACCCCGGCGCCGACAGCAAAGATAAGACCAACGAAAATAATGAAATGGCGTTTACTGAAACGCACCTTGTCATTCACATGCTTTTGGTGGGTGTCTTGCACATGGCTATTTTGCTGCCAAAACTGAACGGGGCTTTGATCTGTAGCTTGGTTTTCGAGCTTTTTTAATGCCTTTAATATGGAACTCAATTTTCAAGCACCTTCCCGAGAGGGGTCAAAAAAACGTATTACAAAAACGCGAACGTTGTAAACCTATTTCTTACCTTCAATATATCGCCTGTTCACGCCCTTGTCCCGAGGCGCATTTCGATAATGCCGAAGGCGGTGGAACCTTTAGTACCGCAGTGTTTTCGTGATGCTTTGCTAAAATTTATCAATATTGTTCGGGATACAAATCCTTACATTATATCAATCATCGGATATTCGAGGTTGTAACCTTAGTAATATGAGGTAGTTTATAAATATTTTTTTCATTATAAAGGGCGATCTTAGTTGTGGAACCTACCGCCCCGTCAACATATAAACCATATTTTTTCTGGATTTCTTTTACCGCCTGTCGGGCGTTATCGTCATAAAATGGGTTTATTTCAACCTCGTTAAATCCAATATCACGTAAGAGCATCTTGAGCGTTATAATGGAATCCTTCGGAGAATCTATTGGAACGGTACCTGTTATCGGGAGGAAATTCTTCCAGGGGATGTATGCTACTCCTGACCAATAGGGTTCTAACTCAACCGGTGCCAGTTCTATCGAAATGTCTTGTTTTCCTCCTCTAAGGGTAATTGTCTTGTAATATATTCTGGTCAGCGTAAGATATACGGAAGGGATACCTCCATCAAGATGAAAGGCTAAAATAACCGGCAGGTTCAATTTTTTTATCGCATTCAAATTACCTTCAATCCGGCGTACCAGAAGACCGTTTTTTTCAGCACAAAGACGGAAATACTCCTGATCGTTCTCGATGGTTTTGAGATCCGGTATAATTTTGGACTCCAGGCCCCACAAATCCATCGCCACCTTAATGGCCATATGTCTTGAAGAGAGCCTGTTCATTTTTTTCAAGAGATTCCCCAAATTCCGGTCAGATTCAAGATAAGGTTCTGTAGCAGGTTCAGCAATAGATTCTGTAACAGGGTCAAGATTAGATTCTGTAGAAGGTTCAGCAACAGATTCTGTAATGGGCTCAAGATTAAGTTCTGTAACGGATTCAGCAACAGATTCTGTAACAGGTTCAGTCTCTTTTACTTTATAAACGTCGATTTTTTTTGAATCAGGTGTCATAGCAGTGGAATCAGGTTTTTTTGAATAACCGGAATCATGGGCATCAAACTTTTTTATTTGAGATGAATTAAAAATCGCATTCACCTTCAAGAATCCGGGACGAAAGAAAATAATCAAAAAGAGGATTAGAGACAATATAGAAAAAAAGAGAATCGCTTTTTTCCGTTTTCTGAGGCCGTTTTCATTTATATCTCCCCTATCGGTCAGTTCTTTAATGGATTTCCTGACGATTTTACCTGTAATTATCTGCTGATCAAGGCCGAATGCTGTCAGAAGCGCCCGATCGCAGACCATATTGATGAGTCGGGGGATCCCCTGAGAATATTTATAAATAGACCGATAGGCGTCTTGGGCGAATTGGATTCTCGGTTTCTCGGAGGCGACATTGATGCGATGTTGAATATATTTTCGAACTTCTTTAAATTTCAGAGGAATTAGCCGGCAACTCAATGATATTCTTTGTCCCAATTGTCTGAGTTCGTAAGAATTGAGTTTTTCTTTCAGTTCCGGTTGTCCGACCAGGATAATATGTAAAAGCTTATGCCTTGCGGTCTCAAGATTGGAAAGCAAACGTAACTGTTCCAGAACCTCATTTGTCAGGTTCTGGGCCTCGTCGATCAGGAGAATCGTATTTTTTCCTTTGGTTTTTTGCTCTATGAGAAAGGAATTCAGAGTGTCGATGAGGTCTTTGGTGTTATCCGCATCCGATCTGATACCGAATTCATCATTAATGGCTTTGAGAAGCTGTACGGAATTAAGATTGGGGTTAAAAATATAAGCTGCTTTTGTGTTATTGTCCAAGTGGTCAAGGAATGCCCTGCAGAGTGTTGTCTTGCCGGTCCCGACCTCGCCCGTGATTTCCATGAAGCCATCGCCTTGAATGATTGCATAGGTAAGATGGGCAAGCGCCTCTTCGTGACTTTTACTCAGAAAGAGGTAGGCAGGATTAGGAACGAGCTTGAATGGTCTTTCATTGAAGCCAAAGAAATTTTCATACATCTATGCCGGCCCCCCCGGGATCCTCTCCATCGCGTATTTCATGCGATAATCACAACATTATCAAAAAGTTGAACAAAATGTCAAATTGATTAAGTTTCAACGTCGGGTGCATTGTGAACCCATTCTTAACGCTTTTGAGCAAGTAACGTTTTGCGCATCAAAAACTCCCAGTCTTCGTCCACCATACTCTGAATCTGCTCAAAATCTTCATCGGTTAAATGTTTAAAACGGCCCTGAACCTTCAAATAATCCGTTACCGGCCGATTACCCTTGGTGTTGATGGTGTAGTCAACGCCGTCGGTGACTTCATACAAGGGGAAGACATTGGTTTGAACCGCAAGTCGGGCGATTTTGACGGACATTTCAGACGGGATACGCCAACCTGTAGGACAGGTGGCAAAAACATGGAGGAATCTTGTCCCGCCTTTCATCCGACGGGCTTTATCAAACTTTTGGATCATATCTTCCGGGTAGGCAATGCTGGCTGTGGCGGCATACGGAATCCGGTGGGCAGCAAGTATTTCAACCATGTTTTTCTTGCGGCTTTTTTTCCATCCTTTACCCGGTGTTGTCGTGGTGCGAGTGCCGAAAGGGGTGGCCGAGCTGCGCTGTACCCCGGTATTCATATACGCCTCATTATCGTAACACACATAAATAAAATCTTCATTTCGTTCCACAGCTCCGCTCAGCGCCTGTATTCCGATGTCAAAGGTTCCACCGTCACCGGCCCATGCCATGACAGTGGTTTCGGAATCTCCCTTCATATCCAGAGCCGCTCTCAAACCACTGGCAGTTGCGCCTGCGGTTGCAAAGGCGGCTTGAAGTATCGGCACTTTGAGGGATGACTGCGGATAAGGCCCTGCAATAACGCCCCAGCAGCAGGCCGGGATCACAACAATGGTTTTTTTCCCCAGAGCTTTTAATGCGAACCTCATGGCTATGGTTGCGCCACACCCGGGGCATCCTACATGCCCGGAATACATATAATCCACTTCTGGAATCTTGAGTTGGGTCATCCTTATAATCATCTCCAGTTTAATTTAATCAATCAAACAATCGTCAATCATCAATCATCAATCCATAAGCCCTACCCACACACTTTCATCTTTTGGAGAAGGGCTGTTTTTTGTTTTCCAGTAAATTTCCGATAGAATTTCAGGTGTAACATCGCGGCCGCCGAGTCCTGCAATATAGCCGAACACCATAGGGTGTTGGTGGTTGTTGCACAGTGCCGCTCTGACTTCCTGGGCAAAAATGCCGCTGGCACCGAATGAAAAGTTCCTGTCAACCACTGCGATCTTTTTACCAAGACCGAGATGTTCTCGAATGAGATCCGTGGGAAACGGCCGAAACATTTTGAGCTTGAGCATTCCGACTTTTTCACCCTGGGAGCGAAGATCGGAAATAACCTCGCGACATGTGCTTGCCGCAGTTCCGGTTACCACCATAATAACCTGGGCGTCATCGCATAGGACCTTTTCCACAGGACCGTATGTTCGACCGAATATTGTCGTGAATTTCTGTTCGACCTCGGCAAAAATATCCGGCACCTGTTCCATGGCCTTCTGAATATCGTGACGCATTTCCATATATACGTTTGGGGGTGCCATTTGGCCGATGGCAAAAGGATTTGACGTGTCCAGCTCAATTCGAGGCGAGAACTTTGGCAGAAAACGATCCACCATTTCCTGATCAGGTACATCGACAGGTTCAAAGGTGTGAGAAAGGAAAAAGGCATCCATAACCACCATAACCGGCAGATTGGCTGCTTCAGCCAAACGATACGCTTGAAGTGTGGTGTCCAAAACCTCCTGGCCATCTTCACAGTAGAGCTGGATCCAGCCGGTATCCCGCTGGGCCAGGCTGTCTGTCTGATCCATCCATATATTCCATCCGGGTGCCAGGGCACGATTGACTTCAGCCATAACAATGGGTAGCCGGGCCGCTGAAGCCCAGTGCAAGAGTTCGTGCATCAAAGCCAGACCCTGAGAAGAAGTGGCCGTAAAGGTCCGAACGCCGGCACTCGAAGCTCCGATTACGGCAGCCATGGCTGAATGCTCGCTTTCTACGCATAAAAACCGGGCATTCATGGTTCCGTCGGAGCAATATTCCGATAAGGCCTCGACGATATGGGTCTGGGGAGTAATGGGATATGCCGACATCACCTGTACTTTTGCCAGCCTTACGGCCTCAGAAACCGCGTGACTTCCTTCTATAACCTGTTTCATAATTCTTTCTCCAAATCCATGGCGCCGCGTGGACATTCGAAAACGCAAATACCGCATCCTTTGCAATAATCAAGGTTGATCTGCCTTTCGGTACCTTGGAGAATCACAGCAATTTCCGGGCAGAATATCCGGCAGTTGTCGCAAGCATTACAGACGCCGCAGTTGAAGCAGCGTCGCGCTTCTTCCATGGCCTGGTTGATGGTGAACGTTGTTTCGATTTCATCGAAGGCGTGAATCCGTTTATTGACGGCAAGTGACCCTGCTTCGACCCGAGCAGCTTGTGAAAAATAATCGATATTGATGTCATCATACGATACGATATGAGGATTTCTGACCGATCGCTTTCCACCCCTATAACGCGCCATAGATAGCGCAGGACCATTCCCCACAAGGCATGAACTCAAATTATCTGTAATGGCATGCCTTCCCTGCTTAAAGAAAATATCAAGCGCAATCGCCGCTTGTTTTCCTGATGCGATGGCATCTGCGACGCTTTTTATCGGATTGGTCAGATCACCGCCAAACAGAAAAGGCGGATTATTTCCCGCAAACGTACAGTGGCTAAGGTACAGGGTGTCGGCGTTTTTTTGCGGTGGAAATTGCCACGGGGCTGAAGGTTCAGCACCGATGGCTGTGAAAATTTTCTGAACCCGAAGGTGTCGGGTTGTTTTGCCGTCCGGAATGACCCGTGCTCTGCCGCCATCTGTTTTCATGCCGCTGGTTTTCATCATCTCTAACGATAAAACATATTCACCGGCGTCTTCCTTTATCTTTAAGGGAGAAAACAGTTCCATGATTTTTACACCTTCTTTAACGGCCATTTCCACTTCGTCTTTAAATGCCGGCATGTCCTGTTTTCGTCTACGATATACCAGTGTCGTCGTAACTCCCAATCGGACAAGGGATCGGGCTACGTCAATAGCGGTGTTGCCCCCACCGATAACCGCTGCATTTCCATTTGAAAATTCGGCTTTTCCTTTACGAAGACTGTTGAGAAATTCAAGGCCGTCAAACGCCATATTTTCGCCGGGAATATTCATTCTCAAAGATCGGCCGTAACCACACCCGATAAAAAAGGCATGGTAACGGTCTTTGGCTTCTTTTAGAAAGTCTTGGGTCACCGGCGTGTTACAGATTATTTTTACGCCGGTGTTGATAATCCGCTCGATTTCAGATACGACGACAGCATCCGGCAGCCGATATCCCGGTATCCCCCACCGTAATATTCCACCGGGTTCGGATTGGGCCTCATAAACATCGCACGAATACCCCAGCTTTGATAAAAAGTAGCCGGCGGCCAGCCCTGAGGGGCCGGCACCGGCAATGCACACGGTTTTTCCATTTTCAGGAAGCTTTTTCAACTTAAATTCCAATTCATTCCGATTGGCAGAATCACCAATAAAACGCTCTAAAGCATGTATGGCAAGCGGATCATCAAGGCCGGCACGGTTACAAGCCGTTTCACAGGGATGAAAACATACGCGGCCGCAGACCGAAGGAAAAGGGTTTTCCTGAAGAATGGTCTCCAGTGCATCGCTATATCGCCCTTGATTGGAAAGCATTTCAATACGGGCAATGTCCTCACCAGCGGGACAGGCTGCACTGCATGGCGCCGTTTTCTCACGGTATTTTGGACGTACAAATCGCCACGATCCTGTTTTATTTATTTCGGTGGAGATGTTTGACCGTGATATGAATAATGGTATTTTTTCAGCGTGTTTTGGTTCTGATGCCATTTCCCCTCACATCGGTTATTGTCCAATTTTGTTTGCGATCATTCAGGGTTCAATTATTTCCTACCATTCCAAAAATATTCAC
>JBFESJ010000056.1:0-16688 GCA_041548585.1 Desulfobacterales bacterium
GCCGGTGTGTTGGATAAATACGGCGTTCAGATCATCGGCGTGAACGTCGACGCCATTGAACGCGGGGAGGATCGCACGGCTTTCAAAGAGACCATGAATCGCCTTGGCATTGAAATGCCCAAAAGTCAGACGGTCAATAGTGTGGAAGACGCGGAGAGGGTCGCGGATACGCTTGGCTATCCTGTTGTAATTCGGCCGGCATACTGCATGGGCGGAACAGGGGGAGGATTGGTGTATAATGTCGAGGAGCTTCGAACAGTTGCGGCCCGGGGTCTTTCGGCCAGTATCGTCAACCAGGTCTTGGTTGAAGAGTCGGTGCTGGGCTGTGAAGAACTCGAACTGGAGGTTGTTCGGGACGCCAAGAACCAGATGATCACGGTCTGTTTCATTGAAAATGTTGATGCTATGGGTGTGCACACCGGAGATTCCTTCTGTACGGCACCCATGCTGACCATTGCGCCTGAACTTCAGGAGAAACTCCAGAAATATTCTTACGACATCGTGGAAGCCATCGAAGTTATCGGCGGGACAAACGTCCAGTTCGCCCATGACCCCAAGACGGGAAGGGTAACGGTCATCGAAATCAACCCAAGAACTTCGCGTTCGTCGGCATTGGCATCCAAGGCTACGGGGTTCCCGATTGCTTTGGTATCTTCGCTTCTGGCCGGTGGTTTGACCATGGATGAAATTCCGTACTGGCGGGATGGAACCCTTGAAAAATACACGCCCTCCGGAGACTATGTGGTTGTCAAGTTTGCCCGTTGGGCCTTTGAAAAATTTGAAGGCGTCGAAGACAAACTCGGTACCCAAATGCGGGCCGTTGGGGAAGCCATGAGCCTCGGCAAGAATTACAAGGAGGCCTTTCAAAAGTCTATACGCTCCCTGGAAATCGATCGTTACGGTCTCGGTTTTGCTTTAGATTTCAATAAAAAATCCCTGGATGAATTGCTCAATATGCTGAATACTCCCACCAGCGAACGACAATTTATGATGTACGAGGCCCTGCGAAAAGGTGCCGATGTTCAGACCCTTTACAAAATAACCCACATCAAACCTTGGTTTATCGAACAGATGAAGGAGTTGGTGGAACTTGAGGAACAAATCCTTGAATACAAGGGTAAGACGCTTCCCGATGACATGCTCATTCAGGCCAAAAAAGACGGATTTGCGGATAAATATCTCGCCAAACTTCTTGGTATTCCTGAAAAAGATATCCGAAAAAAACGCACGGCGTTGGGGGTGGTGGAAGCTTGGGAGGCGGTTCCGGTGAGTGGTGTAGAGAACGCGGCCTATTATTATTCGACCTACAATGCGCCGGATCAAGTTGCGGTGAGCGACCGCAAGAAAATAATGGTTCTTGGCGGCGGCCCCAACCGGATTGGGCAAGGCATTGAATTTGACTATTGCTGTGTTCACGCTGCATTTGCCATTCGAGATGAAGGTTTTGAATCCATTATGGTTAACTGCAACCCTGAAACCGTCTCCACGGATTATGACACCTCGGATAAACTCTATTTCGAGCCCCTGACCGTCGAGGATGTTCTGAGTATTTATGAAAAGGAGAAACCAGAGGGTGTAATCGTTCAGTTTGGCGGCCAAACACCGCTGAATATTGCCAATGAGCTGGCTGAAGCGGGTGTCAAAATTTTGGGTACTTCACCGGAAACCATTGATCTGGCCGAGGACCGGGACCGGTTCCGGAAGTTGATGCGCAAACTGGGAATCCCCCAACCAAAATCCGGTATGGCCAGCACCCTGGAAGAGGCCCTTGAAATCGCAGAACAGATTGGTTATCCGCTGATGGTTCGTCCATCTTATGTTTTGGGTGGGCGTGCCATGGAAATCATACTGGATGAAGAAATGCTGTTACATTACGTGGCCGCCGCTGTTGAAGTTTCGCCGGAACGGCCGATTTTAATCGATAAATTTTTAGAAAATGCCATCGAGGCCGAGGCGGATGCAATCTCAGACGGCACAGACGCTTTCGTTCCCGCTGTCATGGAACATATCGAACTGGCCGGGGTGCATTCCGGAGACTCTGCCTGTGTGATTCCGCCCATCAGTATTGCACAAAAACACATCAAGACGATAAACGAGTATACCCGCAAAATAGCCACAGAACTCAATGTGGTTGGCCTGCTCAACATTCAATACGCTATTGTGGACGACACGGTGTATATTCTGGAGGCGAATCCGAGAGCTTCACGGACGGTACCGATTGTTTCAAAGGTTTGCAATATATCTATGGCCCGGGTTGCGACCCAGATTATGCTTGGGAAAACACTGTCCGAACTTGGGATTGAGGAAAGGTCGATTCCGCATTTTGGTGTCAAAGAGGCGGTTTTTCCGTTCAATATGTTGCCTGAAGTCGATCCGCTTTTGGGGCCGGAAATGCGGTCAACCGGTGAAGTGTTAGGCCTTTCGGATTCCTTTGGTATGGCCTTTTACAAAGCTCAGGAAGCGACCCGTATGCCCTTGCCGGTGGAGGGGACGGCCTTGATTACCGTGGCCAATAAAGATAAACCGGGTGTTCTGGAGTCAGCGAGGCTTTTCCGGGAACTCGGTTTCAAGATTCGATCGACAAATGGAACCCATGATTTTCTGGAGGGATACGGCATCGATTCAGAACCGATTAAAAAATTGGGATACGGACGGCCCGACATTGTGGACGAAATAAAAAACAAGGAGATTCACCTGATCATCAACACTCCCAGCGGTAAGGAGAGTAAAGATGACGATTCCTATATCCGCAAGGCGGCGATAAAGTATAATGTTCCGTATATTACCACAACATCCGCTGCTGTGGCAGCTGCAAGGGGTATTGCCGATCGAAGAAAAGGGCAGGCAAAGGTCAGTTCTTTACAAAAATATCATTCGGATATTCGATAGGTTTCTATTCCCATTCCTAATCCGGATTTCTCTTGAGTTTGGTACGCTTATTCATGAGAAATTTGGGTTAAAACTTTATTTGAAGGAATCAATACTTTTTCCCCTAAATGATCGAACGTTTTAGAATACTTTCCAATTTTATTTGCGATCAATTCGGGGGTTATTTCATTTGCTTAAGCGTATGAAGATTTACCCATGAAGACTCCCCCGGTAGTTTACAGTCCCAAAGCAACCAACCGTCTACCGGGTTACGTGTTATGGTCACCGCCGCTTCGGAGGGCGATAAGAATTCCTTTCCGTTTAGCATCAAAGCCCCGCTTTTGACATTGCCATAATAGAAATAACCTTTATATTTACAGCGAAATTCCGTTCCACAGGGAAAAGCAACGCCTTCGCTGACCCAGGGCAAGCCTTCAACTGAATTTTTGTGGGGTTTGGATTCAACGCTATCCATGTTGTGAGAGGATTGTTGAAAGCCAGGTTCATCAATCCGGGGGAAATCGGCCTTAATGCTTTCCATAGAAGCCCCCTTAAGGTTTAAGTAGGAAAATACGGTTGACATTAATGAATGAAGAAACAAAATAGTCTAAAGATTTATATAAATAATATTAGCACAAATAACATTATATTTCAATTCATAAGTTTTACTTATATTCCTTCGTCACTTGGCCGCTATCAAAAAGGCTGTTGTGGGGGTCGAGGAGCGAATTTTCAGTTCAGAAATATTTTTGTTTTCGTCACGAATTGACACCCAAGTATTTTTCATTTATCGTTTGTTTTGAACTTTCTATTGGCATGTGTGTGGTGTTGAAATCATACGGACAACGAAAGCGAGACAATTATGGTCGTTAAAAAACTTAGGGTAGCTTCAGGGGTCAGCCAGCTTGATCGGATTCTTGATGGACTTTACATCGGAGATAATGTGGTCTGGCATGATGATGCCGGGAGTTTGGCCGCTGTATTTTGTCTGAACTTCATTCAGGCATCTCAGGCCCAAAACAAACCGCTGATTTATGTTAGTTTTGATCGTTCCCCAAAAAATCTTCTCGATAAGCTGGGGGCTTTGGCTCAGAATTCACAGCTCATTATTTTGGACTGTTTTACCCATGGTAAAGGCGCCGGATCGGAGGTTTTTCTAAAATTTTACGAAGCCGAAGCGTCTGAATGGCCTTGCCGTATCATCAAGTTGTCCGAACCCCGACAGATCAACCAATTTGAGGACGCTCTTTTCAGTATCCACGGAGATATGGAAGGCGATGTTCGGTTCGTTTTCGAAAGCCTAACCGGCATGGCGGAGCTATGGGAAGGCGAACAGCACATCCTTAATTTTTATACCCACTCATGTCCCCGTTTATATGAACTCAATACCATTGCTTACTGGATTATCGAAAAACGAGCCCATTCTC
Organism: Desulfobacterales bacterium; assembly: GCA_041548585.1. Lineage (GTDB taxonomy): Bacteria > Desulfobacterota > Desulfobacteria > Desulfobacterales > UBA11574 > UBA11574. The sequence goes on from JBFESJ010000056.1 coordinate 4,296, forward strand.
CTCGCCTCCGGGCCCAAATCAATCAGATCGCTCAGGTTGCCATTGATCTTTCCGTTAAAAGAGGTAAAACTTCTCTAACCGTTCTAAAGGCTGAAAAGCGTCATCTGGACACCCTGAACAAACCTTTCAATTATTGGAGCAAGGACTTAAATATTTACTTTGATGCTGAAAAGCGTTCGACGGGATGGTTTGATTTGGGTTTGCGGTTGAAAGAATATCGAACCAAGCAAGGACTTTCACAGACGGAATTGGCCAAGCTCGTTGGGGTAACGCCCAGCACCATTTCCCAAGTGGAGAGTAACCTGATATATCCTTCACTGCCTGCGCTTCTCAAGATGGCGGAAGTTCTTGCAGTGGATTTGAGTTCTTTTTTCCAAGAATCGACGGATGTTAAAAATCGAGTGGTTTTCCATTCCGAAGAATCGGTAGATATGAAATTCCCGGATTTGCCGGAGGGCAGCATTCACGGCAGTCTATTGACACCGGTGGATTTCGAGCCTAAAGCCGAACCTTATTTAGTCGTGATCGAGCCCAACAAGACCCTTCCTTCACATTTCTTTATCCATAAGGGTGAAGAAGTCGGCTATTTGCTGTCCGGAAAATTGCAGTTGAAGATGGGCAAGGCGGTTTATACCGTGCGTGCCCGTGATGTCATTTATCTAACTTCCGAACTTCCTTCCCAATGGAAGAATCCAGGTCCGGGTGCGGCCAGACTCCTGTGGTTCAAAATCAGATAATGCCTGGTGCTTTTTATTGACCGGAAAACTAATTTTTAAAACCCGACAGAGTCTATTAAGAGATCCTATCAGCCGGAGTATTGTCATAAGTAAAATAATACCCCCAAAAAATAGCAGTTTTTATAAAAAATGCCAGAAGACCCCGCCACAAGGGGCGGGGTCTTCTGGCATCGATGGTGCGAGATTTTTTTAAAGGGCTGAATTAAAAAACGATAATTATAAGGATCACAGTAAACCCTGATCCAGCATGGCATTTACTACCTTTATAAATCCGGCGATATTGGCACCAGCCATATAGTTGCCGGGTTTGCCATACTCGGAAGCCGCATCAAGACAGGTCTGATGGATGTTTTTCATGATCATCTTGAGGCGTTGATCGACTTCTTCCGCAGGCCAACTCAATCGCATGCTGTTCTGAGCCATTTCCAACCCAGATACGGCCACCCCTCCGGCGTTGGATGCTTTGCCGGGCGCATAGAGGATTTTATTGTCCAAGAAAATGTTGATGGCTTCCGGAACACTTGGCATATTGGCACCCTCGGAGACCAGTTTGACCCCGTTTTTCATAAGATTCATGCCATCTTTTTCGTTGATTTCATTTTCTGTCGCGCTGGGGAAAGCACAGTCTGCTTTATGGTTCCAAAGTGGATTATGGTCTAAAGACGTATCCGCTTCTGTGTAAACCGCTTCAGAATACTTATCAATATATTCGATAATCCTACCCCGTTTGATATTTTTCAGCCGTTTTACAAAGGTCAGTTTGTCAGCGTCAATGCCCTCTTCATCATAAATGTAGCCGGAAGAATCGGAAAGGGTGACCACCTTGCCGCCCAACTCAATAATTTTTTCCACTGTGTACTGGGCCACGTTACCTGAACCGGATACCAGGCAAGTTTTGCCTTCAAAGGTTTCGTTTTGGGTTGCCAACATTTCTGCTGCAAAGTAGACACTGCCGTATCCGGTTGCTTCCGGGCGAATTAGGCTTCCACCCCATCCCAGGCTCTTGCCGGTCAAAACGCCGGTAAATTCGTTATGCAATTTTTTGTACATGCCAAAGAGATAACCGATTTCCCTTGCGCCCACACCGATATCGCCGGCCGGAACATCCGTGTTCGGGCCGATATGTCGAAACAGTTCGGCCATGAAACTCTGACAAAAGCGCATGACCTCATTATCTGATTTGCCTTTGGGATCGAAATCTGAGCCGCCCTTTCCGCCTCCCATGGGAAGGGTTGTCAGCGCGTTTTTAAAAACCTGTTCAAAGGCTAAAAATTTCAAAATGCTTAGGTTAACGGATGGATGAAAGCGCAACCCACCTTTATAGGGCCCGATAGCACTGTTCATTTGAATCCTGAAACCGCGGTTGACGTGTACCTGTCCCTGATCATCCATCCAGGGAACCCGGAATATGATCATACGTTCGGGTTCTGTAATTCTTTCCAAGACAGCCTCTTGACGGTATTGAGGATTTCTGTCCAAAACAGGTTGAACTGACTCAAGCACCTCTTCTACAGCCTGATGAAATTCGTTTTCGCCCGGATCTTTATCCTTTATCAGCTTCAAAATGTCGGTCATAAACACCCTCCTGTATATTTAATTGTTATTTTGAAAACTTGACTGGTTATATATTATGTAATCAATTATAAAACATCACACATTGAGATTCCTTGACGTCAATTTTAAGGGTAAAAGGTTTATCCAATCTAACATGTCGTAGATAAGTCGTCTCCTGAATAACAGGTTGTGAATCTACCCATTCCCAATCAAAATAATCGTCAGAGCCTTCAGTAACCGTAATGTAATGAACACCCAGAGACGTTATATTTTGAAAAAAGTGCGATCCCTGGGAAGGATCAGCTTTTAATTTTTCATTTCTAAGTTCAATCATGGCGCCGACCCCTGAAATATTGCGCCACCGTACCGGTATCCCAAGCCATCTATCCGCGGACCCCCATCGTCCGGGGCCAACGAGAAGATAAGGGCGTTTTTCTTTAAGCAAGCTATCATTTAACCCATCAATTTCTTCTGCCATTCGTATAGTGGCTTCGGGTCGAAAATCATCAGGCTTAACATATACAATATCTGCCATCTCCTCATTCTTTCCATTCCCAAGAGCCTTTTTGGAACGGCAAAATGCTTTTTCAATTTCTTGACGGGTGATTTGAACCTCAAACCTTTCTCCACCAGCGACCATAGGTCGCATTTGAAGAAAAAAGAACTCGCTTTTCTTCTTTTTATCGGAACTCATGTTTACTGAAAATTCAATCTCTATAGGGCATCCCATACCCTTTCGCCCCAATTCGAGCATGTCTGACAATAAATGAGGTAAAGGGAATATGTTGTACTTTAATACCTGAGAAAAAGTTAAAATCTTTGGTCCCGGCATATAGCCTGTATCGCGAATTCGATGTTCTTCCGGCACATACGTACTGGCGAGCAGCTGTACAGGATACTCCGCCTCGGCATCGTCAACCTCCCTTTTTACCAGGTTTGAATATTTCAGGAAGTTGAGTTCGTCGGGATAATTTCGAATCTGTAAAGCATAAAAAAAACGCTGGGCGTTTGCCAGGATATCATCAACCATGGAAAATTGGGGCATAACACTTGGATATTTTGGAGAAAAACGTATCGTTCGGCCACCTTCCACAACGAGCCTGCCCAATCCCAGAGCAATATGGGCAATCCCCTCTTCAGATTTCATCTTGGAAATCGGATAAAACTTATGAGACTGGACCACTCCTGAAATGGCTGGATAGAAATAATCTCCATATTCTTCTCCGGTAAGTTGCTGGACGATAACACCCATCGCTTCTTCCTGAGGCTGGTTTGATGTACTGCGGGAGAAGGCCTTGGCCTCTTCATAATAGGTAGACGCATACACCAGTTTTATGGCGGTAATAAGATGTTCAAGTCGCTTCGAGAGTTTGGGATGGTTATTGGGAATCATATACGTTTCGTAAATTCCGGCATACGGTTGGAACTGCGCATCTTCAAGCAAACTCGAAGAGCGCACCGACAGGGGGTATTTCACTTGGGCGAGATAAGCTTCCAAATCTTTTACCAGCCACTCCGGCATACTTGCCTTTAAAAATACGGCGTTAATTTCTTCATTTGTAAAGCTTTGGGTGGCAAAATCCTTTAGGCCGTTCAGTGTGATAAAAGATTCAAAACCGTCCGTGCTCACAACCAAGGTTTTTGGAATTTCGATGTTTATTTCGGGGTAATTTTCGTAAATTATCGGATTTTGATGGAGCAGGGCGGACATGAAGGCCAAGCTCCGAGCCTTACCCCCCAACGATCCTTGGCCGATTTTAACAAAGTCCATAATATCTGCGTCGAAATTATGGCTCTTGAACTGAACGACCACACCTTTTTGACGCCATTTCCGTAATGCATGGACATTGGCGATAATATAACTCCGCATCTCGTGGGCGCTTGAAAAATCAGAGGCTTTGACCTCACGGAACTTGGAAGCGAGGGGGATTTCCGAACGAGACATAATCCAGTTGGAAAAGTGATTGCGCTTGGCATGATAACAAAGCGATTCATCCGGTATCTCAGCAACCTTCGCCTCAAGCGCACGAAGGTCAGACGCTCGATCAATTTCCGTACCGTCCGGCATGCGGAAAACAAAATCGCCAAATCCTAAATTGTTGAGAAAAAAATTGTGTAACTCTTCAAGAAGGTTTGGAGAATTTTTGTCCAGAAAAACAGCCGGGATTTGATCTGCTTTTGTTTTATTGGATGATTTCGAACTCATCAAAAGAAGGGGAAGATCGGGAATTTCCTTTCTCATTTGTGAAAGTAACACAAGCCCAGCATCATCGACCATTTTTCCATTTCTAGGGATGCGGGTATCCGAAATAATGCCGAACAGAAATGACCGATACTTCTGACATAGTTCCATGGCCCCTTCATAGTTTTCCGCCAACAGGATTTTGGGCCTGGCCCGCATTGTGAGCAACCGATGTTCCTCATTGATACCCACTTCAAGGACAGCCTGGGTTTGCTTAACAACTTCTTTGTAAATCAGAGGCAGAAAAGAGGAGAAATAAACGGGAGAATCCTCAACCAGAATCAGAACTCGGACCATTGCTTTCTGGGTGTCGCGTTCAACATTGAGTTGGTCTTCCACGTTTTTAACCAGCGCGAGCAACAGATCGGAATTCCCGGACCAGATAAAACTTTTGTCAATCCCTTTAAGATCTTTGTTTTTTGTTAAGGGATAAATTTCCCTGGGGTTGTGAGCCAGTAGAATAACAGGAAGACTCGGATTAATTTTCTTAATTTCCAAGCCCAATGAAAAAGCATCCATGTCATCTATGTTCGGCATGGTTAAAACCATATCGAAATTTTTCTTATTTAGGTGAGACAATGCTTCCTTGGCGGAAGACGCCCGAGTTACCCTGGGGGGCAGACTAAGATTTAATCCACTGTATTCATTTATGATTCTTGATGCAGGGCTGCCATCTTCTTCCAATATGAACGCATCATAGGGACTGGAAACAAATAAGATCTCACGCACCTTGATTGACATCAATTCGTGAAAAATTTTTAAATGTGAATAAAATTCACCGGGTATTTCATTATATTCTTGAAGCATCCTTTGTCCTAATTTGATGATTATTGATCAGGATGACAGCGGAAAAATAGACCCCAAGGCCGGGAAGGAACCACCAGAGATTTTTATAAGATTGCCTCTGGTGGTTACAATATCGCAATTTACATATTTTTTCAAGAATCGATTATCTGCAAGGCTTCTTCCCGATAAGCGTCCATTACATAATGGGTGCCTGTGATTTTGGCACACTCTTCGGTCAGTGAAAATATGTCATTTCGACTGATGTATTTGACGGCCCAGTTTCTGGACCCGGCCATTATTTGCTGAAGTCCAACCTTGATTTTATCAACCGCACTATAAATTCCGACTGCACCCAAAGGAAGACGTTCGGCTTCCGAACCGTATTTTTCTTTTAAGACTTCATAATTCATGAATATTTCTTCTTTGGTAGACCCAAATTTCAATACCGTCGAAGGAAGTCCGCCGTCTTCTCCCCGTAGCCATTTTTCAGTGTTTTTACCCACCATGCCCGGGATCATTAATGCACGGCCCATGCACACGGCCTTGCAGTAAGGTGCGCCCAAGGCCAAAGCCTTGAAAACATGATCTTCGGAAGAAAAACCACCGGCAAATGCGATGTCCGGGGGCCGCTTTCCTCTTTGTGCCAAGCGTTCACACAACTCATAGGCCATGGAGTGAAGATATATCGATGGAATCCCCCACTCAGCCATCATTCGCCACGGGCTCATTCCGGTCCCTCCAGGCGCACCGTCAATGGTCAAAAGATCAATATCGGCGTCGCTGGACCAGCGTACGGCCATCGCGAGTTCTCTCATCGGATATGCGCCTGTTTTCAGGGTAATACGTTTGGCACCGAGCTTTCGCATCCTTTCAACCTCATTCATGAAGCCTTCCTGGTCAATGAATCCGAGACGCGAGTGTCTCTCAAATTGCTTCAGAGGACCTGCCTTAAAGGCGGCTTGAAAAGCGGGTTTTTCCGGGTCCGGTGTAACAATATACCCACGTTTTTTCAATTCCAGCGCCCGGCTTAAAGAGTTGACCTTAATTTCACCACCGATACACTTGGCGCCTTGCCCCCATTTTAGTTCGATGGTTTCCACTCCGAGCTTATCAATCACGTATTCCGCAACACCATTACGGGTGTCCTCAACATTCATCTGAACAAGGATATCTCCGTAGCCTTCATGATAACGACGATATTCTTTTACACGGCGGTCCATTTCCGGAGATTTTGTAACCTTGCCGTTACCGTTGAGTTCCAAATCAGGGTCAATTCCGCATACATTCTCTCCACACACCAGGGTGATACCGCTAATTGCAGCCCCTATGGCAAAATGTTCCCAGTTTCTGCGGGCAATATCCGTACTGCCGAGGGCCCCGGTAAAAATTGGCACTTTCATCTTGACCTTATCGGTGACACCGAAAGATGTTTCGGTGTCTACTGCAGGGAATGTCGCTTTATCTGGATCGGGCTTGACGCCTTTCGCCCCCAGTGCGTATCCCATAATATTAAGGTGAGAGTAATCAATTGGATAGTCTTTATCAGCACCGGCAGTGACTCTTCCGAAAGGCTCCGGATAAAGGAGCTCACGCCCACGAAAGGTAGCCCTGAACAGATCGCAATTGCCCTTGCAGCCATCAATGCATCGGCTGCAGATACCGGATTGGGGAGCGACGTTCCGGGATCGGTTTTTTGTTTGTAAAGCTTCATTGGCATTCGGTTGATGTAAATTCATTACTATTCTCCTTATAGAGTGTTAATTGAAAGACAAAGGCGTCTTCCCCGACGGGAAAGACGCCTTTGTCTTTCATATTCTATTCAAATAATTTAGCACACCATTGTGCAAAACTTAAACGACACTAAATTTATAGTTAGCGTTTTTAGCAATACTTACTAATTTGTCAAGCAATTTTTTTAAAAATTAAAAATAACACCTTTATGAAATCTTCTCTAAAACGATGATCTCTAAAAAGCATCCCTGTATTTTATTAATGAAGGATTGTCCCTTTCGTCTGATTGAATTGTTTATGAAAAGATCAAGAAGTGTTGACTTCTGCGATTAATACACGATAAAAAAGCACTCAGGCTTTCGTTCTTTTCAGCCACTTTTTTGGGTTTATCCGGGTCAGGTAATGGGCATATATTTTTCTATTTCGTACTTGCTGACATGGGTTCGATACATATCCCATTCGATCTTTTTGTTTTCGATGAACTTATTGAAAATATGCTCACCCAGGGCTTCTTTTACCAGTTCGGATTTTTCAACCTCAATAAGGGCCTCATAAAGGTTGTCCGGAAGGGTAATGATCCCTCTTTCTTTCTTTTCTTCTTTGGACATTTTATAGATATCCTCTTCGACGGGATCCGATAGTTCATAGTCGTTCTCAATTCCTTTGAGGCCGGCCGCCAGCATCACGGCAAAATCCAGGTACGGATTACAGGCCGGATCAGGCGCACGGAACTCAATTCGGGTTGCGACTTCCTTACCCGGTTTGTACATGGGGACCCGAATCATGGCCGAACGATTACGCCGGGCCCAGGAAATATAGACCGGCGCCTCGTAGCCGGGAACCAGACGTTTGTAGGAGTTGACCCATTGATTGGTGACAGCGATAATTTCACGGGCATGCTTCATAATTCCGGCAATATATCCTTTGGCGATTCCGGACAGGTGGTATGGATCTTTTCCATCAAAAAAAAGATTTTTGTCTCCCTGAAATAAGGATTGATGAACATGCATGCCGCTTCCGTTTTGTCCGAATATCGGTTTTGGCATAAATGTGGCGTAAGAGCCATGTTGACGGGCGATTTCCTTTACCACCAGCCTGTAGGTCATGGTCTTGTCGGACATGCTGAGCGCTTCGTCATACCTTAGATCGATTTCATGCTGGCTTGGCGCTACCTCATGATGACTGTATTCCACCTCTATGCCCATGTTTTGCAGAAAAAAAATCGTTTCGCGCCGCAAGTTCGATGCCAAATCAAGGGGAAGGCTGTCGAAATATCCTCCGGAATCCAGCCCAACGGGTTCTTCATTGCTTTTAAAGTAGAAATATTCGAGTTCAGGGCCGATGTAAAAGGAATATCCTTTTTCGCCGATTCTTTTCAAAAGCCGTTTGAGAACATATCGTGGATCCCCCTCATAGGGAGTATGGTCCGGGTTGACGATATCACAGAACATCCGTGCCACCGGTCTTTCCTCCGGACGCCACGGCAGCATCCTGAACGTGGTGGGATCCGGAAGTGCCACCATATCGCTTTCCTCGATACGGGCAAAGCCTTCAATGGAGGATCCGTCAAATCCCATCCCTTCCGTCATGCCTGTCTCGAGTTCGGACGGCGTTATTGCAAAACTCTTTAGCATACCAAGGACATCGGTGAACCAAAACTGAATAAAACTGACATCCTTTTCTTTGACGATTTTCAAAACGTCTTCCTTGGTTCTGGGGGTTTCACCGGTCATTAATATCCCTCCTTGTTTAAACATTTCGAGAATTTTTTATGAAATCAGATGTCCTTAAACCGCCATCTGCTTCAACCGTCATCCTATTGTTCCAACTCGTTCAAAATTCAGGTATTAATCTTCAGGAGTTGAAACCGGTCGTCTCATCTCCTTTATTTTACTTCGACGCCGTTTTGCCGCCAGCATGCGTTCTTTTGAAGCCCTGGACGGTTTGGGCTTAATGTGTGTTTTTGGCTGTTCAGATGCTTTCCGGATGAGTTTAATCAGGCGATCCATGGCATCCTCTCGATTGCGTTCCTGTTTTCGAAACCGCCGGGCCTGGATAATGAGAATTCCGTCTTTGGTCATTTTTTCGCCGGCAAGACGAATCAAGCGGGTGCGAACCGCATCGGACAGCGACGGAGAGTTTTTTACGTCAAAGCGAAGCTGAACAGCTGTAGCCACTTTATTGACGTTCTGGCCCCCGGGTCCTGACGATCTGATAAAGGTCAGCTTGATCTCATTTTCATTAATGGCAATTGTGGGGGTGATGGTGATCATACCGGTAGGCTACATCAAATTCGTTTTTTCTTCAAGAGCAAGAACAGATGAACGCCTCCAACTCGTACAAAATTCAGGTAAAAGCATTGAAAGGATATTAATTCAGGCAGAATATTTAAAATGTACAGACCCGGTGATCGATAGCAGATGTACAATCAGGGCCAAGCTCGGATGTCAGACATATCGCAGGTTTTCATTAAAATATTGAAACTGATCGATAGATAGGTTATGAGTATCACATCAGATAATTCCTAAAAAATTAGGCTTTAGGGTATAACGTATTCAGAATTATTGGAATAAAAATAAAATGATTATCAAGGGATATTCCGACTTTTCTTTATCCAGAACAGGCGTAATGGTTGGCGCAAATATGGGTGCTCATTTCAAGTTCGATAATGACGTTACCCGGTTGTTTCCATATATAAATGCAACTGTTGAAAATGCAAAGTTTTATGATAAACCTGAACATATCCAGTTCACTATAGAGGATATCCATTGCACGTTGTATCCTAAGGATGCCATCGTAGCGCCTTTTAAAAACCAGGATCAAGCACTTAAGTTTGTTGAGCGCCTTATTGATTTTCTTAACGACATTTATGTCAAAAAAGATACTCTCGAGCCGAATTATAAAAAATTTAGCCCGGTTTCTGTGATTGATATTTATAGACTGTTGCCTCAAACAAATTGCAAAGAATGCGGATATGCTACCTGTATGGCTTTCTCAGCTGCTTTGAGAAATAGTGAGACAGCCCCTGACAAATGCCCTGATTTCGTGGAACCAATATCAGAAATTGCAACATACCCTATTTTTGACAAGGAAGGAAACCTTGAAGCTTCGATATCTATAGAAATTGACACAACAAAACGTGAGCTCCATCTTCAAAAGCAAAAAAAACATATTGAAAAACTTGAAAAAAAGTTAGGTGATCTTGAGAAGGAACAGGAAGCTCTATCTAAAGATAATGAAGCTGAAATTCAAACAGATCTTACAGACCGTGAGATTCAGGTACTTCGATTTGTGGCTGAAGGCGCTACCAATATCGAAATATCCGATATCCTTTCCATCAGTCCGCATACCGTCAAAAGTCATATAATTCACATTTTCAACAAGCTAAATGTTAACGATAGAACCCAGGCGGCTGTCTGGGCGACCCGCCACAAACTTGTCTAAACCTTTCGTTTTTAAAAAACACAAAAAAATTGTCATATCCCCCAAATGGGTGATGTATTTTATTAAATAATGTGCCTAGAATATATTCTGAGTAGAACAGAGGCATTGATTGCGATCTTAGTTATCCGAATTTCTATCGTCTTCTATTTATAGCTGGGGAAAAAGGAGGTATGAATATGGAAATATTTCAGAAAGTAAGGGAAATGGGGAAAGGATTAAAAGAGAAAAGAAAAAATAAAGAAATTGATTATAATTATATGACCGCTCCCTGTGGATTGCCGTGTTTCGAATGTTATCTTTATCTTGCACAGTTCGACCAAAGGCTTGCTCAAACCATAGCCGGTATCTTTAGCCTTTCGCCTGAGGAAATCAAATGCAGGGGATGCAGGGCTGAAAAAGGTAAATGTGCACATCATTCCATGGAATGCAGGGTCTATAAATGTATCGAAAGCACCGAAATGGAAACGTGTGCCGAATGCAACGATTTTCCCTGCGAATATCTTCATCCCTACAGAGACCAAGCGGAAAAATGGCACAATACGAAAGTGTATAATCTTTGCCGTATAAAAAAGCTCGGGCTTGAAAAATGGGCAAAAGAGGAAGCCGGGGGTATTCTGGATAAATATTTCTACGGAACTTGGACCTTATAGTTGAGCGAGGCCGCACAAGGGTTTCAGCTCCCGCAAAGCGGGACAGGAAGGCGTACTCAACGTACGTCGAAGCCGGAACGCCTCGGAGCATACCGCTCGGCGGAAAAACTGTTCATTTCTGAATTGGAAACTCACCCGTGTCCAATATTTATTCATGGATGGGCACTAAGTCGTATTCAATTAGACTTTTGAAGATAATTATTTCTTTTTCCGCTCGATCTGTTTTCGGCCAAAATCCATCAAATCGTTCCCGCTATCAGACCCATCTTTTTGCCAGTCAACACCATCTTTCGGCTCGCACACCAGAACGTTTCGTTCATCCTTTTCAAATGAGCATTTCTGATTTAAAATGGATTTGAATTTCTTTCGGGCACGGTGTAAGCGAATTTTGACGTTTTCAACACTTAATTCGAGAATATCGGCGATTTCTTTCAGTGTAAAGCCTAAAACATCGAAAAGCCAAATCACCGTTCGGTAATTTTCCGGAAGAAGCACCATCTGATTTTGTACACAAACACTCATTTGATGCTGCTCCAGTTTTCTTTCCGTTGTAGAATAATCGGAAGTATTCACTCCCCGAAAGTCCGTTATTTCCTCCAAAGGATTCCGGCTTTCCTTGCGAAAATGATCCATGCACAGCCGATAAGCGATTCTAAAAAGCCATGAGCCGATTTTGTCGTGATCCTTGAGGGTGTCGATTTTGGAATGAGCGCGGACAAAGGCCTCTTGAACAATATCATCCACAATCCATTCATTCTTGACCGTAATGGTCACGAACTTTTTCAGACGGTCGTGATACTGGTTGAAAATCGAATAGAAATTGAGTGACGGTTGTTTCATATCAGCAACATGACGAGGTTGATTGACTGCAGCAGGGTTGCTCTGCGGCCGGTGTGTCACCAAGGGTTTCGGCGATGGCATTTTTCATGAAGATCGATGCCCCGTTTTTGACCTTGCCGGCGATTTCGGCAATGGCTCTGACTTCATCCTCATCCAATTTAATCTCTTGGCTCTTGGAATACAAGTGATCGAAGCAAGGAATGCAATTGACGCCGATAGCGACACCCAACGCAACCATGATTTCGGTTTTCTGATCCATATTATAGCCTCCTTTTCATTTGGTTTCAATACTTGCGACCCTTTTTTTCTGTAAGACGAAAAACAAGTATAAAAAGTTACACTTTTTTTATTAAGAATTAAGCAAAAGTATAGAACCCCCCGCAATGCGGGGCAGGCTTGGCCCATCCTA
>JBFESJ010000057.1:0-16604 GCA_041548585.1 Desulfobacterales bacterium
AATTTGAAAAACTTCGAAGATGTTCTCTTTAACGCGCTCTAATTTGCTCAGACAGCTTCCCGACCGAAACGAAATTATCCGGCGGCTTACGGCAAATTGTGACCGTTATTAATTCAACCCCACCAAAGGCGGATAAATCTGAACATATTTTTGGCAACTGCTATAAAGGTTTTGAAACTGTTCCATAAAATCAAACATTACACTTGGAGAACATTGAGCTTTCAGCAAGATAAAGGAGCGTAAGATGAACATTGACGCATATGATTTTAGAGATATCGACCCGGAGGAGCGCATACTCATGGGGCCGGGGCCCAGTAATGTGCCTTCACGGATCCTGCAGGCCATGGCTGCACCCTGTATCGGGCATCTGGACCCTTACTTTTTGTCGATGATGAATGAAGTACAGCAGTTGCTCAGACATCTTTTTCAAACGAATAATTCTTTAACCATACCCGTTTCCGGTACCGGCAGCGCCGGCATGGAGACCTGCCTGGTCAATCTGATAGAACCCGGTGATGAGGTTGTTGTTTGCGTCAACGGCGTATTTGGCACGAGAATGGCCGACATCGTGAATCGTATCGGGGGTAAACTCATCCGTGTGGATGCCCCGTGGGGAAGAACCATCGATCCCGAGGCGGTTCAAAATGCCCTAAAGGGCTGCAGCCCTAAAGTCATCGCGGTGGTGCATGCAGAAACATCCACAGGCGTGTGCCAACCCCTTGAAAACCTTGCAGATATGGCCCAAAATATCGGGGCGCTATTTCTTGTGGATACCGTTACATCCTTAGGCGGTATTGACGTTTCCCTGGACAGAACAAAAATCGATGCAGCCTATAGCGGAACCCAAAAGTGTATATCCTGTCCGCCTGGACTTTCACCCATTTCACTCAGTGATGCAGCAATGGAGGCACTTGGGAAACGAAAAACGCCTGTGGTGAGCTGGTATCTTGATATGTCCATGGTCAAAAACTACTGGGGTGAAGAAAGAACATATCATCACACAGCACCCATTAACATGATTTATGGTTTTCGTGAAGCATTGCGGATGATTGTCGAAGAAGGATTGGAGGGGCGTTTTAAGCGGCACCTGTTGAATCACCGTGCACTGGTGGCTGGAATCGAAACCATGGGCCTTTCGATGCTTGTGCCGGAATCTGAAAGGTTGCCGATGTTGAATGCGGTTTGTATTCCCAACGGCGCGGATGACATCAAAATCCGAAAAGCACTCCTTAGTGACTTTGGTATCGAAATTGGTGGGGGATTGGGTGAGTTTGCCGGAAAGATTTGGCGCGTCGGTTTAATGGGGCATACCAGCCGTCCGAGAAATGTTGTGCTTTTTCTGGCTGCGCTTGAAACGGTTCTCAAAGCTGAAAACATTAAAGTTCAGCCGGGTGCCCTCAATGCGGCCGCAGCAGTTTATGAAGAAGAATAGAATGAATGCTCAAAAAGATTTGCGTTTGGGCAAAACATGAACCTATCTCAAAAACAATCTAAGTGCCCATGGCGGTGTTGTGAAACGGTTCAAAATGCTCACATACTACGTGTATGCTCCGCTTTTTCACCGTTCCACGCCTTGCCCTGAACCCTAATCTTATTTTTGAGATAGGTCCATGTTATTTTGAAGCTTTAATTTCCAGCAATTCCACATTAAATTTTAGAAAGCATAAGGGGATTTTGCGCAAGTTCTCTATTGGCGGCCTTCAATTTGTCCTCATTTGATATCACCGCCACAGCCTGTCGATCATGGTTGTCATTGAAATATTTTTCAGCAGCGTTTATAATCTGGTCACGGGTCATTTCAAGGAGTTTTGTCTTGAACCGTTCACGCATGTCATCCGATAAAGAAACGATCTTTCTGAAAAAAGCCTTTTTTGCAGCAGGTCCTGGCGGATCGGGCTTGTCAATTTCGGAGCAAACCTGGAGGATGGCCTCTTTAATATCTTCATTGCTGTAGTTTCCGGATCTTATGAAATTTCGAGCGCCATCATATACTTTCAGGGTGGAAACGATGTGCGGGTCCCTGTAGGAACCGAAATAAAAAATTCCATCTTCAAGGCTGTATATGGCAAACCCGCCGTACGCACCACCTTTTTCGCGGACCTCCCGATGCAGATACATGGATCTGAGTATCTTGCTGATAACGGATAAGGCCGGTGCATCTTCATGTTCCAAACGCACGGTCTCAAAAGCACTGGCGACAAATGAAACCGCCGAAGATGTACTCCACCCTTCTCTGGGAATTTCATCAACCACATCGATTTCAGGCGGAACAAATCCATGGGATGATGTTAAAGACGCAGGTCTTTGTTCAATCCCTTTTTGTATGGAGGTGATTGCTGAAGACGCTGATGAAATGGCGGGGTCTTCACCAATCAAGGCGATTTTCAGATTGTTTTTTGTAAAAAGGGCTCTGCCGATTTCAAAGAGTTCTTCAGAGATGGATTTAAGCCTATCGTCCGTGAGGTTTTGGGTGATTGTTTTTATGGTTTGTAACTGATGAATTCCACTCCATGCCTCATTGAGTGCGCTACTGATTGAAAAATTCCTTGATGCCAAGGACATTGCCAATCGATGGCCGTTTTGAACGACCATCGATTCCAGTCCCGCCTGGTATTCCAGAAAAAGACTTTTTAATCGAACCCGGTCTGAAAAATCGAAATTGTACAAAAGTTCTTTAATGATATCAAACATTTTGTCCTGGTTCCGGACCAGGCATTTTCCATTAAAAGTGATAAACGGCAGACATTCAGCATCATCCTCAAAGCCGGTGCGGGCGTGGCAGGAAAGGCTCATGCCGCCGGTATAAGCGTCCATAAGTCGTGCCATCTCGGCATAATCATGGATGGTGGTACCGATTTTAGTGAAAGCATGGCAGAAAAAGGGGACCAGAGGAATGCGCTTTTTGGGCAGCAATCCGCTTCCGGCAACTGCCGAAAAATAAAAGATTCCGGAAGTCGGCTGTGAATAACAGGTGGCGGGAATCGCGGCATATGATGCTGAGGCTTCCACCCGTTGAACCCAAGGCGGAATATCCCCGAGTGCTAACGTGGGGAGGCAGGATACGTCCTCTATTTCTTCCTGAAGCTGTTTTAACGCATTGGTATCTTCTTTTATTTTCTCGAGCTCGGATGGTGTTGTGTCTGCAAGGATTCGGTCAAGCTCTTTTTCGACGCGGTCGCGTTCCTGTTGTTCCATAACCTGATCCGGAACAAGTGTAAGAAGCACATGGTGTAAATTGTCCAGAAAATATGTATTAATTCGGTTTTCTAAAAAAGGACCTTTATCGATTTCAAGTCGCAGCCTTTTTAAATCCTCGTCGAATTGCAAAATTTTCCCCGGATCACCCCCGTGAAACCAGCTTCCGGCAAAGGTCAACAGCAGTTTAATCCCGTATGGATAAGGGGTATTTGTAACTTCTTTTCGATGAAACTCTATCTGGTGTATGGCGGATTCGATGATGTTTTTATCGATCCCCTTTTCCCACAGATCTTTTAAAACATCTAAAATGATGGTTTCGATTTTCGACGCATCGGACGCGGCAACATCCTTTAACCCACAAACAAACAGGGTATCTTTGTTATCGGCATCAAATCCGGTTCCGTCACAAAGAGATGATCCGAGGTTTGAATCTATCAAGGCCTTTCGCAGAGGGGATGCAGGATTTCCGAGAAGAATCTTCTCTAAAAGTGTAAGAATCAAAATTTCGAAACTATCTTTGATATCAGCGGTGAGCCAAGCCATACACACTTGACATTTTTTTGATGGATCTTCGTTTTTATCCAAAGGATAGGTATATTTTTTTCTTTTCGGACGATTCCATCGGGGCTGAGAGGGAACATCTGTCCCTGGGTCAATGCGCTCAAAATGCTTCAAGATTTTGTCATTGATAAAGTTCAGATGATCTTTTAATGGCAGATTCCCGTATGTATAGAAAAAAGCGTTGCTGGGATGATAATGCCACTGGTGAAAAGATTTAAGCTGGTCATGGGTCAACCGGGGAATGACCACGGGATCACCACCGGAATTATAACTGTATGTCGTCTCGGGGTAAAGCGCGTTTAAAATAGATCGGACCATCACCTGGTTCGGTGATGACATGGCCCCTTTCATCTCGTTGTATACGACGCCTTTATAAACGAGCTTCAGTAAATCAGCGTCTTCAGAATCACCCTCTATTTCAATACGGTGTCCTTCCTGCTTGAAGCTGAGCTCTTGAATATTGGGATAAAACGCTGAGTCCAGATAAACATCCATAAGATTGTAAAAGTCTTTTCTATTCTGGGTTGAAAAAGGATACATCGTCCAGTCGGATGCAGTAAAAGCGTTCATAAAGGTGTTTAAACTTCTTTTGAGCATGGAAAAGAAAGGGTCGTGTACCGGAAATTTACGAGAGCCGCATAAAACCGTATGTTCCAAGATGTGGGCCACACCGGTCGAATCAGATGGAACCGTTTTAAAGGCCACGCTAAACGTGTTTTCTTTATCGTTGTTGCTAATGTGGGCATGTCGGGCTCCGGTATCCGAATGTTCAAGGAGATAAAGAAAAGAATTGATTTCTTTGAGCGCTTTGATCTTTTTAATAGAATAACCAAAAGTACGACAGGCTTCTTGAAGATCGGGATTGTTGTTATCAAAAGATGCATTCATAAATGGACCGCCTAAAAAATATTAATGAAGGTAAGGGTATATTCCATGTTGGTCTATGAAGCGATATAAATACCACGACGCTTTCGGACAATTTTTCCCATTTTGTGCAGTCGGTAAATAATATTGCGAAGTTTTTTTTCTCCAAAACCCGTTCTTATCTGGATTTCGTGAAATCCGACGCCTTTTTTGAAGCGTTTGATAACCTCCAGTGCCATATCAGAAGAAGTTTCGGTGGATCTTGACACCGATGCTTTGGAGGATTTTACGCCGGGAATGCGTCTGCCTCTGCCATATAATTCAGACTGCTTCATGACCTTTTCAAGCCGATCCATCCTCTCTATCAGCTTTTCAATATCTTTCTTTGTCGGGATGTTATAGTATTGCATGAAGAACTTTACCATTGCATCAAAACTGACCGATTTCCCTTTTTTCCTGGCCATGTCGTCCTCCTTTTCTTTTACCGGTTCCATGAGTATTTTGAAAATTTACCCAGAAAAGACTTTATATGAATTCATCAAAAATTAGATGAAAAGTCAAGAAAAGGCTTTAAATACAAGCCAATCAAAACGGGCTTGTATATTATGCAACTGAAATATTGAAAATGGCAATTTTTCATGATAACCCTCAAACAACTCGGATTTTTCAAAAACGATAAAGCGATGAAAGAAACAAGACAGAATTTTCAATCCAAAACATCAAAACGTTTGTTCCGAAAGTTTAACATTCGGGAATATGTTGAACGTGTTAAAAAACTCGAAGGAGATCCTCATTATGTCGCCATGGGCATGGCTATCGGCGTTTTTATCGGGATAACGCCAACCATGCCGTTTCATACGGTTCTCGCTGTTGCCCTGGCTTTTATTTTTCGCGGAAGCAAAGCCGCTGCAGCGCTGGGGGTCTGGTTTTGTAATCCGATCACCGCTCCGCTTTTCTATGTGGGAAGTTACAAGGCGGGAATGTATCTTCTTGGCAATACGGCGCCGTTTGATGTAAAATACGAGTCGATTTTAGAACTTTTAGATCTGGGAATTGATGTTACAATTGCCATGATCGCGGGTGGCGTCATACTGGGAATTTTGCCGGGCATCGCGTCTTATTTTATAACCCGCAAAATTTTTACGACCCTGCGATTACGCCGGAAATCCAAAAAATAGATTTCAGGCCATTTCATTAATTAAACGTGACGTTGTCGTTTCAGGGGATATCAATTTTAAACGTAACACAATGACATCACCAAGAATACTGCTTGCCGCACATCAAATCCGTCCCAAGAAACAGCTCGGTCAGAATTTTATCGTCGATCCGGCTTTTGCTGAAATGATTGTTCGACGTGCTGACATATTACCCGAAGATATTATTTTTGAAATTGGCGCAGGATTGGGGGCGCTTACCATTCCTCTGGCTCGAAGAGCCAAGAAGGTTTTTGCGGTTGAAAGAGATCGACAAATTATCGGCATTTTAAACACGGAGATTCTTGCCGGGAATCTTTCAAATGTTTCCATTATTGAAAAAGACATATTGTCGATGGATATAGAAGCGCTGGCAGAAGATATCGGCCGAGAACTAGTGGTTATGGGCAACCTTCCTTATAATATTTCTTCGCAAATACTTGTTCAACTGATTCGTTCAAGAAAAGCCGTAAGTCGGGCCGTTCTCATGTTTCAGAAAGAGCTGGCGCAACGTATCACGGCACAACTCGGATGCAAGGATTACGGGCGGCTTACAGTAATGCTTCGGTATTGTTCAGATATCAAGAAATTGGTCGATGTGAAAGCGTCTCTTTTTTTCCCAAAACCCAAAGTCGATTCTGAAATCCTGGAATTGAAATTTAAAAAAGAAATCGACCCTAAGGCTGTTGATGAAACATTTCTTTTCCAAGTGATCAAAGCAGGTTTCGGAAACAGACGAAAAACATTGAAAAATGCTCTGGCCGCAAGTGAACTCAACATTGACGCCTATACCGCAAAGAGTGTACTGGAAGCGTCGGGTATCGATCCCATTCGTCGAGCTGAGACGCTTGCTGTGGAAGAGTTTGTGAAACTGAGTAACACCCTAATTGATCGCAAACAAAATGGAAAAACATTATAGGTGTTTAATTTTTTATAGAATGTTCTGATGTAGTTTCACAACGCTAATAAAAGCTATATATAAATGTTTTAATACGATCCCATTTTGTTTGCGATCAATTCGGGTAAAAGTTTGACAGCTACTGCGGTTTTACGATGATCGTTGCCGCCGTATCGTTATTCAGATATTTCTTCGCGATATTTGAAACCGTTTCCTTTGTAATGGAATCATAATCCTTCAGTATGGTCCGGCTCCAGTCGAGCTGTTGGGGATATATTTCGGAGCCCGTGAGGACAGTATTGAGCCAGTAACTGTTTTTCCGAAGCATATCTTTAATGCTGGTCAGTGTCGGTTCTTTGGCCCGGCTCAGTTCATCCTGTGTGACACCATCTTTTGCAATGTTTGATACGATTTTCTTTACTTCCTTCACAATCATGCCAGACTCTTCGGGTCCAATGTAAGCCATTGCCTCAAGAACGCCATATCCCGGATAAGCCCTGCTTGGCCTGTTAAAGGCAAAGGTAGAATATGCGGATCCCAGCGTTTCTCGTATCTGCTCACGAAGTCTGTCGGAGACAACTTCCGATAGAATGGATAAACGGCGTGTCATGTTTATATCCCATATATCTTCCGTCGGATATGCAACAATTACTAGTCCTTTTGGAATTTTTGTCTGGACGGATATCGTCCGAGATTGACCAACTGGAAAAACAGGCAGGTTGAATTCTTTTTGTGTGTTGACAATGGGATTCAAAAAAAGGTTTCCAAAATATTTAGCCGTTAGCTGTATGGTGGAATCGATGTCAAAATCGCCGACAACAGAGATTTCAATGTCATTTTCTTTAATTGACGGGACGATCCATGATTTGACATCGTCAAGGGTCAATTTCTTGAAATTTTCATAATCCGGATAACCGAACCGATTGTCTCCGCCGGCAAGAAAACGCCTGCCGGAAAGGGTCATCGCTCCGTCGATGGACCTGGACAGGGCCTTGTATTTCTGACTGAATCGTTTCAAAGAAAGTTCATGAGCATCTTTTCTAAATCCCGGATCTACAATATGGGCATAAAGAAGTTGAAACAGCAGGGATACTTCACCGGAAACGGTCCCTCCACTATATACAAAGCGATCTTCGCCGACACTGAAAACGACGTAAGTATTTTTTCCGGCCATGGCCCAATCAAGTTCATCTTTTGTAAGGGTGCCGAGACCGCTTTCATTAATGACATTTTCGGTTAACAGCGCCAGACCCGGTTTGTTTAAAGGCTCGGAAAATTTGCCACGTCCAAAAGTAAGATTAATCAATACTTGATTGGCTTTAAAATCGGTTTTTTTGAGATTCAACCGGACCCCGTTTTTAAAATCCACCTGGGTAATATCAAGATCAGAGATCTTTTTTGTCCGGATCATACGGCCTTCTTTTTCGGGTTCGGGAAGATATGGAAAAATAACAGCTTTCTCTTCAACCGGTCTTGAGACGGCGACGCGCATACTCTCGTTATAGGTGTCCAGTATTCGACTCTTGGAGTTTTTTCCCAGCAGTTTCGCGTTGCCGGTGACAAGTAAAAGCCGGTGTTCGGGAGCCCAAATGTCCTTGAAGGCATCGTGGATGTTTTTTAATGTTACGGAATTGATTATCGGAGTAAAAAGTTCTTTTTCCTGCCGAGGTGACATAAAGACACGGTCTGAGTTCAGGCTCCATATTATTTCGCGGGCCAGGTTTCTGCTGTTGCGTGTAGCCGCTTTTTTAACCGCGTTATCCAACTCGGAAAGAAGATCTTTTTTTACCCTTGCCAGTTCCGATTTGGTAAAACCGAATTTCAATGCTTTTCTCAGGGTTTGTTCGATGAGCGAAAGCGATTTTTCCCAGTTTTCCGGATTACAATCCGCTGTGATGTTCGCATATTTGACTTGAAGCAGGAAAATTCCCGAACTTATGGATGCCGATGTGAAAGGGGTGCCCGGTTTGCGTATTAATGTATCGAGTCGATACGTTACCATTCGGTTTGCAATATCCTCTAACAATCGCTTTTTTCGAAGATCATGTGAATCGGGCTTGGCCAATACCTTTTCTAAAACCTCGATGTTTACAGTGGTATTCCCTGATTCTTTTTCAAAGTGGTAAAAAGATTTGACACCTTTGTGCCTAATATCACCGAATTCAGGTGATGTTCCAGGAGGGGCACGGGGGGTTAATGTAGAAAATTTTTCTTCTATAAGCATTCCTGCCAATTTGGCGTCAAAATCTCCAACCAAAATAAGAATCATTTTTTCCGGCCGATACCACGTGTTATAAAACGTTTTAAATTGCCCTTGGTCTGCGTTTTTCAGTATTTCTTCTTGGCCGATAGGAAGCCTTTTTGATATCCTGGCATCCGGAAATTCGAAGTTAAGTGTTTCAACATATGTTCGATAGGATGCAGAATCCCGCGTTCGTCTTTCAGCCAAAACGACGCGCCGTTCTCTTTGGATTTCAGACGGCAAAAGAAGCGCACCTTGAGCAAAGTCTTTCATTACAACCAGGCCCTTTTCCAGGTTTTCCCTGTTTCCTTCCGGCAGAAGAACGTCATAGACGGTTTTATTGAACCCGGTATGGGCATTTGCATCAGGGCCGAACTGCATCCCGATACTCTGGAAAAATTTTACCAGTTCTGCAGGTTTAAAATGTGTTGAGCCGTTAAAGAGCATATGCTCCAAAAAATGCGCCAACCCCTGTTGACTGTCTGACTCATGCATTGAACCGGCCTGAATATTTAGATGCATACTCACCCTGTTCTTGGGATGGTGATTTTCCATTAATATGTATTTGAAACCATTCGGCAATTTTTTAAACAAAAGGGCCGGATCAGGATGAAGGTCACTCTTTTCAAACGGCCACAGACCCAACGAACCGATATGTTGAGCGGCTTGATTTGCTTTGGAAAGGTGGCCGGTATGATATTTGGATGCAGCACTTAGATTGATAAAAGAAAAAGAGAGTAAAACAACAATAATAGATATACTTGATAAAAACTTAGCCGTAGAAAAGTCAAAACGCTTTTTCAACATGGTCATTCTCCAATAAAATATTTCGGTTGAGGCAAAACGCTCAAATAGGGATGTTTATAATGAAATATAAAACAGGTCTTTAAAATGACAATACCGGCGGGAAATTTTTATGTGGTAATGTTTTAAATTAAATAAAATTATATCAAAAATACAAAAAGCCTCCCGTTTATCTGATCTTCGCAATTAGGTATACGGGAGACTTTGTTTGTGCCATCGAAACCGCCTATAAACAGACGGTTTCTTTAACGTCCAACCAATGATCTCTTGAGCGCTATTTTTTCACATAAAGACCACGTGACTTGGTTTGAATTTTATCTTTCTTTGTAAGCTTATAAAGCGCATTGCTGAGCTGCCTGGAATCAAGTTTGGTTTTTTCTTTCAAACGGGCAACAGTAATACCTTTTTTGGTTCGCTTGATGGCATTAAATACGGTGTCCAGCATTGTTGCCTGTTTGGCAGGCGCAGCTTTTTTTACTGCAGCTTTTTTTACTGCGGCCTTTTTTGCAGGGGCCTTTTTGGCGGTCTTCTTCTTGACAGCCGTTTTCTTGGCCGGTACAGCTGCTTTTGTGGCGATGAGCTTATCAACCTGATTGGTAATCTTGTCTACCTGTTTGGAAAGCGTGCCAAGGGATTTGGATAATGTCTTCAATTGAGTTTTTATCTTCTTCATTTAATTTTCCTCCTTAATTGAAGTGGGTTGACAAAGTTGTGAATACTTTTAAATTTACTATATATATTTTTTTTAAAAGTCAACAAAATCTGCTAAAATAATATAAAAAACATTTCAACTATTGACAAGCTATTTGCCTTGTGAAAGAAAATATCTCCTGATAAAATGCTTCGAGTTGTATATATTCATACGGCGCATACGAACATACGGCATTGGTTTTTTTTTATGACGAAACAAACGTATAGACTTTACTCCGAAAGACGCCATCTATTTTTCTATCAATGAATCGAGGAATTCAATATAAGGAAGAACTTAATCCTTCCCAGTTGGAAGCTGTCAACTTTACACAAGGGCCACTACTTGTCATCGCCGGTGCTGGAAGCGGGAAGACAAGAACGCTTACATATCGCGTCGCACGTCTTGTGGAAGAAGGTATATCCCCGGATACTATCCTCCTGTTGACTTTTACGCGAAAAGCGGCTCAAGAAATGCTGAAAAGAGCCGCACGACTGCTCGACAATAGATGTAAAAACGTTGCCGGCGGCACATTTCATTCTTTTGCTTATGCTGTGCTGCGAAGATATGCTTTCAAAGTTGGATTTAAAGACGGGTTTTCAATTATTGATCGAACGGATGCCGAAGATCTCATCAGCATGCTGAGAAAAGAAATAATGGAACCATCAACATCCGGCTCTTTTCCGAGAAAGAAAACACTGGCAAATATCTTCAGCCGGGCTGTTAACAGGGATCTGTCGATTGAAGATACCGTTCTAGACGTCTATCCGCATTTTGTGCGCCATCTGGAAGCGATTCATATAATGTCGAAGGCGTATCAAAGACAAAAAGCTGCGCATAATTTTATGGATTACGATGATCTTCTAATATATTTGGAAATGCTTTTGAAAGAACACCCCGATGTCCGTGACAAGATCTGTACAGCGTATCAATATTTAATGGTTGACGAATACCAGGATACCAATAAGATTCAAGCGGAAATAATATATCTTCTTTCCGATATCCATAAAAATGTCATGGTTGTTGGTGATGATTCGCAAAGCATTTATGCATTCCGGGGGGCGAATTTTGAAAATATCATGCGATTCCCTGAAATATTTCCTGAGACCCGAATCATCAGGCTGGAAGAAAACTATCGAAGTGTCGAACCTATTTTAAAGCTTACCAATGTTATCATTGAGCAGGCGACACGGAAATATTCAAAAATTCTTTTTACGCGAAAATCCGGAGGGTCGTTGCCCTTACTTGTAAAAGCGCAAAGTGAAAACATTCAGTCTCGATTTGTGGCTGAAAAGATACAGGAACTTAATCGCGGCGGCGTGCCTTTGAACCAGATCGCGGTACTTTTTAGGGCAAGTTTTCATTCTTTTGATCTTGAAATTGAACTTGCCAGAGAAGGAATCCCTTTTATCAAAGTGGGTGGTTTTAAATTCGTTGAATCTGCACATATCAAGGATGTTCTGGCCCATCTCAAAGTGCTTTTCAATCCGTATGACAGGATAAGCTGGTACAGAATACTCCTCCTTTTGGATAATATTGGCCCCAAAACCGCTCTGGACATTTATGAAGCGATTTTGGCTGAAAAATCCGGATACACAGGATTATTTAAAGCAAAGCTTAAGCCCAGCCGATCCAAAGGCGTGGACAAACTTAAACGCCTCTTTTCTGATATAGATTCCAGGCCTGTGTCTATTGCCCAAATGGGTGAAGCGGTGGTTCAATATTACGCGGCCATATTAAAAAAGAAATATGATGATTATCCGAAACGGACAAGAGACCTTGAACATCTTGTCACCATTATGGAGCGGTATCATCAACTTGAGCCGTTTTTAACGGACATGGCTTTGGAGCCCCCCAATACGAGTTTAAACGACACGTTATATGGTGGTGAGCCGGATCATGACCGGCTGGTTCTTTCAACCGTGCATTCCGCCAAGGGTCTTGAATGGCACACGGTTTTTATTATCTGGGCCCTGGACGGCCGATTCCCGTCAATACGTGCCATTCATGATGAAAACGATCTTGAAGAAGAGTTGAGACTGATTTATGTCGCGGCGACAAGGGCCAAGAAAAACCTTTTTTTTACATACCCTGTCCAAGTTTATGACCGAATCTCGGGAATGGTTTTAAACCGGCCCTGCCGTTTTATCGACAACATGCCGGACGATATTTTACCCAAACGGAGCGTTTCAAACAGAGATTTCACCAAACCGTTATATTTTTGATTGATTCAAATTTTACTGCATGATATGTGCCCACCCAACATCATAATCCCTCCGGATTTAAGCTTGGCTTTATTTGTCATAACAGCGTAATAGAACTTAAGGGCTTCGTTCCAGTTGGAATGATGGAGTAATGGAATGGTGGGGTTGAAGGAGTTTTTACGATTTAAATGGTTCATGTTCCGCTCTTTCCCCAATATTCCAGCATCCCTGCATTCCATTCTTCCATTTGGATGGCAAAACAGGTTGCCGTTAAGAACGCTTTGATTTCATAAAGTTATAAAAATACCAAAACGTTTAATTATAATGACGCAACCCTATATCATTCTCATTTTAGGCTATATTTTCGGTTTCTACATGGCATGGAACATCGGGGCCAATGATGTGGCCAATTCCATGGCCTCATCTGTGGGTGCGAAGGCAATTACCATACGCCAGGCCATATTTCTCGCAGGGATATTAAACATTCTCGGTGCGGTATTCATCGGCTCCCACGTGACCAACACCATTCGTAAAGGGATTGTATCAACGGAGATTATGACCGATCCGCATGTGGCCCTTATCGGTGCCCTTTCAGCCCTTCTTGCGGCAGCCCTTTGGGTCAGTTTTGCCACCTGGAAATCGTTGCCCGTCTCTACAACCCATTCCATCGTCGGCGCCATGATCGGTTTTGGAATCATGGCCGGTGGATTTGCCGTCATTAATTGGGGAAAGCTCCTGGCTGTTGTACTCAGCTGGATCATTTCGCCCCTCTTTAGTATCGTTATCGCCTTTGTCATTTTTAAAATCATCGTACGATTGATCCTCTCCAGAAAGGATACCTATACCCAAGCACTGAAATTTTCCCCTTTTTTTGTCGGTATTACGCTTTTTGTCGTCGTATTATCGTTTTTGTTCAAGACGCCCTTTGGGAAAAAATTGGCCCTGGGGCCCCAGGCAGCACTGGCCGTTGCCGTATTGCTGTCGGTTCTGCTTGGATTTGCAGCAACCGCTGCTTTGAGACGCTATGTAAAAAACAGAGAGGCAGGTGCAGAGGCGGTCTTTCAGAGAATTCAGGTGGGAACCGCTTGTTATGTTGCCTTGGCCCAAGGCGCAAACGATGTGGCCAATGCCATCGGTCCTCTGGCTGTGATTTATTTTCTGGTTAAAACCGGGAGCGTGGGTGCCAAAGTTCCGGTTCCTGTTTTTCTTTTGTTTTTCGGCGGTATCGGGATTGCCTGCGGTATCGGCATGGCCGGGCACCGCGTTATGGAAACCATGGGGAAAAAAATTACCACACTCAGCAATACCCGCGGTTTTTCGGTAGAATTTGCAGCGGCGACAACGGTTCTTGTGGCCTCAAAATTAGGCTTGCCGGTATCAACAACCCACGCAGCAGTGGGCGGTGTACTGGGGGTCGGCCTTGCTCGCGGAATGGAAGCCGTTAATTTTGGCATTGTGTTTAAAATTATGGTATACTGGATTTTGACCGTTCCCGCGGCGGCTTTAACCAGTATGGCCATTTTTAAAATTCTTCAATTCGTTTTTTAAAAGGAGACGGCAATGCGTATTCCATTTTTATCAATGTTTATGACATCACCTTTTGAAGGTCTTCAGGAACATGCCGAAAAGGTAAAAGAATGCGCCTGGGCGTTTCAAGAGGCCATCGAATGTCATCTTTCGGATAAATGCAAAACATTTGAAGAGTTCAGGAAGGAAATTATTAAGCTGGAAAGAGAAGCCGATGCCATCAAGCGCCGGATCCGCGGCCATATGCCCAAAGGAACCCTGATGCCGGTGTATAATTTTCTGCTGTTCAGATATTTAAGAGAGCAGGATCAGGTTCTCGATTGCGTGGAAGACACACTCGACTGGATTTCTTTCAGAACTGAACCCGGTATTCCCCCTGAACTTGAAAAAGACTTTCTTGTTTTAGTGGATGCCGTTATTGATCCCATCGAACAATTAAGCAAATTGGTCGTCGCGGCCAGAAAATATTTCAAAAACTACTCTGAAGAACAGCGGGTGGCGGTCAAGAACATCATCCACACCCTGCACAAGAAGGAACGTGAAGCCGACAAGGCCGAGGACGCGGTTAAGCGAAAAGTATTTAACATGGACATCGATGCCGTAACCGTTTTTCATATGGTGAGGTTGTCTGAAACCATCGGCGCCATCGCAGATCATGCCCAAAATGCCGGTGATATGATGCGGGCCATGGTGGCCAAATAGCATTTCTTTGGCGACAGATCCATGCGCATCATTATTGCAAAATGGCCTGAAGGCCTGAGTTTCCTATCATTAAACCCTGAACCATCGGCGTTTACTCGGGAATTTCGATGATTCCGGATGTACCCAAAAATGCCTCGAGATCTCTCCAAAAAATCTCCCAATCCGGCGGGCAATCGTTGTGCCCGCTCTCGTATGCGATCATTTTGGCATAACGTGCTGTTTTGTAAAGCCGGATGCCATGGGAATAGGGAATGACCTCATCGAACTTGCCGTGGATTAAAAGAACCGGTTCCGGATAGTCGCGGACAACAGCGAGATTATCGAACGGGTCCCGGACAAGAAAGCCGGGAACAAAGTACTTTTTTGCAAATGATCGTGAACTGGTAAACGTCGACATGAGTATCAGTGCCGCGGAGGGTCGCTCGGCGGCAAGTGTGCACATCGCGCCACCCCCTAATGAACGCCCGAACAAAATAATCTTGGCCGGGTCAACGTCTTTTCTCGCAATGAGCATATCGTAAGCGCTGTTAAATGTTTCCGTGATGCTTTTTTGGGAAGGCGTTCCTTCAGAACGTCCATAGCCCGGATATTCCACAAGCAAAACGCCGATCCCCAGACGATTGAATCTTTTAAGTTCATCCGGCCAGAAATCGATGAGTTCTCCGTTTCCATGTGCGAAAATGGCAGCCGGTCCCGGTTCGGCGCTGTTCATCGGATCCGGCGGCAGAAACCAGGCCTCAATTTTACCGACACTTGTTTTTATCCATATTTGTTCAATACAGGATAGAGGTTCATCTGTGGAAGAGGTCGCAATAAGATAGCGGGGAAAGAGAATCTGTCGCTGAATCAAGAAAACAAAACCACAATAAACCAAGTAGAATAACAGTATCCATAAAACGATTTTTATTGGCATTTTTATTACCATACGCAGTGTATTTATCTTACTTATAGCGTCATAGATTTAAAAAAAAACCAAGTCAAAAAATATTGACGCGTCACTTAAAAAATCTTTTCGCTGAACCATTTTTTCGTTGTCCGAAAATAATTTTTTAACGCTCTTTTTAAAGCTATCAGCATCTTAGACAGCTTTGGGTTAAAAATGTGCATATATTGGGCTATTTTTTTCTTGACATACTACATATAGTATGAATATTTAGAAACCGAATCTTTCCAACAGACCTGCCTACAGAATTCCATGCGTTTTAGCAGGTTTGTTTTTATTTTGATAGACAGAACCGCCTTTTTAATGACATGGTCTATGACAGCCTCATTCAAGCAGAATGGGGTTCCACTTCTTGAAACACAAAAGTTAACCGATCCTCAGTGAATAGATGTTTTACGGGTTGCTCGAAACTTGTTATGTTTTAACTCTCGTGTTATTGATAAGGATAAATTTAAATAAAGATCATCATTACTATACAGGAGAATGGCGATGGGCTCAAAGGGTAAAATATTAATTACAGATGAGGGGCATTTCGATCTAACCACTTACAAATGGGATGATCAATTATTTTCGGATATCCTTGCCAAAGAGAACCGAATAGAGACCGACACAGCCATGAACATCAGCCGATTTTTAAAACAAGAGATCGCCAACATGGAAAATCATACCATTACCATGCCGATTATCGATAAAATGATCCAGACAAAGTTGATGGAATACGGCTTAACTCAAACTTCGCCCATTCGCCTGGATAAATCCATCTTCATAAAAAATGGGTTG
>JBFESJ010000058.1:0-16597 GCA_041548585.1 Desulfobacterales bacterium
GCCGAACAGGACTGCACCCGGGTCATCTTCGGCAACGGACTGAAAACCCATTATTTGTTGAGAGCGGAAATCGATACCCGGGCCGGTGCGCTGGCCATCACCGGTAACGAAGAGGTGAATCTGTTGTTCATTCAGAAAGTCAGAGAGGAGGCCAAGCTTCGACATCTGTTTATGGCGCTCCAAGACCAATATGAAAGGGTTACACTGGATATGGTCCATCAAACCGGATCCCAGGTAATGTTCGGCAGTTCACGTGACGTAGACTTTTGGTCGGTTCGCATTCGAAAAGGGCTGGTAAATCTGGAGCGGTGGCAGGTCCAAGAAACAGCTATGGATACAGAGAAAGAGATGGACAATGCACCCGGGGATCCATTTCTTAGCGACAATTCAGGGATTCCTTTGGCAGTGCGGCGCAATGGACGGCAATTTTCGGTAGGGGATTCGACCCGTTTTCGCAACGGCGACGAAGTCGCCTATATCGTATTGAACGAACAGGCCGAAAAAGTGCATGAACAGTTACAGGCGATGGGATGGCAGCGAATCACAACCGATGAAGATAACGCCTTTACGTTATCTTTATGCCCGTTACCATTGGACCTGAAATGAGGTCCTTCCGCTTTATCTTCATGATATCAAACGGCATGTTTGAGTCATCGGCCAAAAATATCCGCATCCGAAACCCTCTGTTCCACAAAAAACCTGCGTATTAACCAACCCAACGAAAAATTGCTGTTGGCTTTCTCAGAATTTTTTATCACTATTTTGAGGTCCTTTATGAGATTTTCGATATAAAATAATCCGGAATTGCTATATTTATGTTTGCGTATGATTAGTTTCACATAAGCAGGGACCATTTGCACAGAGCGATTCTTGGAGATTATTTAGAGATTAAATCAGACCGGCTGTAAGACCGGCATATGGATTAAAGGTTAATGTAAGCATCGGTATCTGGATGAAAAAAGATGAATGAAGTCCTCTGGCATACATTGAATTACCGGGATTTGAAAAAGGAAGGTTATGCCGTTTATTCAACGGATTCGGTTGGCCTGGTATTTGCGTTGCGAGGAAATTGCATGATTGATGTATTTGATCAAAATTCCCTTAGGCAAGTTGCTTATCTCGACTTTGATATTTCAAAAAGAATTATGCTCGAATCGGCGTTTACTTCTCCGGTGATCGGGCTTCCTTTTACCAATCAATTTCGCGAGAATTACGAATCCCGCTTCCTACCGTTAAAGGATCTTCGATCCAATCATTCCGTCGGATTTTACATCGATTCTGCCTATAGAAATAAAGGCCAAAAAGAGATCTGGAATTTAGACGAAATGATGATGGCCATCGCTTTTGAAACCGCTTTTGAATGTCAAGTCGAAGATTTTACCATCAAACCCACCGGTGATACGAAACGCTATTATGAGAAAAAGTTTCATGCAAAAATATGTCATAAATCGAGGACTGATTTGGTAATGACCGTTCATTTAAAATCGGTTAGAAAAACGCTTCGACACATCCGGATAATTGAAAAAGAAGGTAGAACTGTTTTTTTCAGGGTCAAGGGGCAGCGGGATCTTATGACATAAGCGAGGTTCTCACCGGAAGCATGAGATCCGCAGAACGATCAAATTCGGTGAATTGGGCTTTGCCCAGGTTGAATATGCCCGTTCTGTGAAGCTACCGATAGGAGGTCCGTAAAGCGGGAAGATTAAAGTGGGATCAAAGGGAGGCTCTTTTTTCTTCTCCATACAAGAACATCAGCTGAGAAGTTTAATAATTTCTTTAATCAAAAGAATTGATGCGACAATTAAAAAAAATATTGCGCCTGCTTTTGCACCCCAACATACTATCTGAGGAAAGCCTTGAATCTCTGCACAATGAATAATTCCGATAATTACGGAAGATTGTATTATAAGTAAGATGATAATTTTTATTAGACGTTTTTTCTCGTTATTGTCCATTTTGCTGAACGCTTTCCCATTTAAAAATAAATTTTTTCCATACCACTCGTGGTTTCGAAGGGCCCTCGGTAATTTAGCATTATGGGGGTAGGCTCTTAAGTGCATATCAAATTGGTCGGTATTATTTTCAATATGTGTGCCAAAATCTAAATTTTAGATTTTTTTTATCGAAACAAGCGGTGGATAGAACTATGATGTCCTTACATTACGGGAGGTTCAGGGGATTTGGGGAAGCGTCATAATGGCTTTAGAGCATGATAAACCCATAGATTCATGGGGGGCGCTGGATTAAATAAGATGAAATATGCACAAGACAATGTGCACAAGTGCACATTGTCTTGTGCATTGGATGAAAAAAGAACAGATTACATTGTCTATCAAAAAAAATACGTTGTCATGAAATGCATCCATCCATGAATACGGATGAATCGGACCCTAAAAAAGGATTGAAAAATTCCAGGTTGTCTTATTCGATGGTGTCTTTGGCTTGCTCCCACAACGCATCCTTTTCTTTTTGAGAAACCGATCGAATGTCCCGTTGACCATTTGCAATGCGCTTTTCCATATACCTAAAGCGCTTTTCGAATTTTTTAGTGGAATCTCTCAACGCAGTTTCAGGATGGATGTTTGCAAACCGGGCCACATTCACAAGTGTAAAAAGAACGTCACCAAATTCCAGCGCCAATTGGTTCTGGTCTATTGGAGATTGTTTTTGTTTTTTCAACACGGTTTTCAGCTCAGACCACTCTTCTTCGACCTTTTCCATAACACCGGATATCTCTTCCCAGTCAAATCCTGTTCTGGCTGCCCGTTCGGAAATTCTGTAAGCACGCATCAAGGCCGGAAGGCTTGCAGGAATCGAATCCAGAATCGAATCCTTCGGGGAAGCGTTTTTTTCTTCCATTTTAATTTTATACCACCGTTTTCTGACTTCATCTGCGCTGTCGACGCTGTCATTGCCGAAAACATGGGGATGCCGGCGAATCATTTTTTTTACATTTAGATCAACAACGTCGTTGATGTTAAAATGGCCCATCTCTCTGAAAAGACTGACAAGAAAGAGTATATGAAACAATACGTCCCCGAGTTCCCCACAAACCTCCGCCGCGTCACCGGATTCAACTGCATCCATCAATTCATACATTTCTTCCAACAGATACGCCAGAATGGTTTGCGGTGTCTGTTTCTTGTCCCAGGGGCAACCCTTTTCCCCCCTTAACGTTTCAATCAACTCGATAACGGCATCGATTTTCATTTTATTTTGCCCCTGTAAACCGGTTTTTTAGCACTTCTGGCCGATTATTTTTGCTTCCAAATCTTTTTGAATTCCGATATCTTGGCCATAAAAGCGTGCTTCATATCTTTTGGCACAACTTTGATCATTTTTTCTGAGATCAGAGTGATGTGGGGAGAAAGCAGGGAGTCTTTAATGACAGGTGAACCTTTGGGAAGAAATGCAGTGAGGGCAATTAACACAACCGAAACAATAAGTA
Source organism: Desulfobacterales bacterium (assembly GCA_041548585.1). GTDB lineage: Bacteria > Desulfobacterota > Desulfobacteria > Desulfobacterales > UBA11574 > UBA11574. The sequence goes on from JBFESJ010000058.1 coordinate 3,449, forward strand.
TGCCTTTCATCGCGCCGAATACGCCGCCGGATAAACGATCAAACCAGCCCAAGAACGCCAGTTTAAGCAGATAATTAATAATGACGCCCAATATGCTGATAATAAGAAACACGATACAAAAAATAACTAAAAAGCTCAAGATGTTGAGGTAACCGGTATGGACAATCCACTTTGATAAGGGCTTTGCAAGCACCCCGTAATAGGTATACGCAGCATAGAATCCGCCAAACACGCCGATGATAGAAGACAATTCCTTAAGTAATCCTCTGAAAACACCCCTTATAATGCAATACGCCAAAATAGTGACAACAATGATATCGAAAAAATTCATGGTGCTCCTTCACAGCATCCTTAACAATACGATGGTTTGTAAATAAGAATCTTTTGTTAAAAAGTGTTAAATACCATGAACTTGTAAATAAATTTTACAGGTGCGATATTGAATCAAACCATCTTTTGTTGGAATTGCTAAAATATAAATAAAATCAAAAAGATGAGATTTTAAAATTTTTATTGCTGAAAATTAACAAAGCAGATATTTTGAGTCAAGCAATTTTCTTTTTCCCATACGCATTAAATTGGGGTTTGCAATCGTTGAAAAAATTATGGTATGACAAAATGCTAAATAATTATTGATAATCTTGTAAAAAATTATAAAAAGCCTTTCACGAAACAGTCAAAACTAAAAAGAGCATCAGCTCAACCCTGCGACATGGATGTAATTTCCGAAAATAATAAGACCAGATTAATTTTCTCAGACATTAATCTGGCAAGTCAGCTTTTCGGCGAGTATAACAGCAACCTGAAAAGAATTGAAAAACTGACAGACGTCTCCATTCATGCAAGAGGTAACACAATTTTTATCCAGGGAGATCGCATTGCTGCAAGCCTGGCAAAAAAAATACTCCAACAACTCTATGCCCTACTGAAAGATGGTTACCCCATCTATCCAAATGATGTTGATTATGCCGTAAGGATTCTGAGCGGAGACGATCGTATTAAACTCAAAGATATTTTTCTGGATACGGTCTACATCACTTCCAAAAAACGCCCTGTAATTCCCAAAAGCCGTACCCAAAAGGAATACATAGATGCCATCCGAAGTTCCGATATGGTATTCGGGATAGGACCCGCAGGAACAGGTAAAACATATCTTGCCATGGCGATGGCGGTTGCAGCATTTTCAAAGGGAAAGGTTAACCGTATCATCCTTACAAGACCCGCTGTGGAGGCAGGTGAAGCACTGGGTTTTTTACCCGGAGATTTGGCACAAAAGGTAGATCCCTATCTGCGACCGCTTTACGACGCGCTTCACGATATGATGCGTTTTGAAAAGGTATCCAACCTAATAGAGCAAGGCGTTATAGAAGTTGCGCCTTTGGCTTTTATGCGCGGAAGAACCTTAAACGACTCTTTCGTCATTTTAGATGAAGCTCAAAATACAACGCCTGAACAGATGAAGATGTTCTTGACAAGGATTGGATTCAGCTCAAAAGCGGTGATCACCGGTGACATTACTCAAATTGATCTTCCTGTTGAGAAAACTTCAGGACTCGTTGAAGCTCAAGATATATTGCAGGGAATAAAAGGAATAAAATTCATCTTTTTTTCAAAAATTGATGTTGTGAGACATGGATTGGTCCAGAAAATTATTGAAGCATATGAAGATCTGGATGCCAGTAAAAAGAAATAATTACACACGACAATGAATCTCGTAAAAACCCAAATATCCTTAAATCGGCTCATCGAAAACAGTGATAGTGTCCGCTGGGCCATTCTGGTTGGTGTTACAATAATTTTTACAATTTTATTGTATCCAAACCTTGTTATCAAAAAACAATCTTACAAATTGGGTGATGTTGCCACAAGAAATATTAAGGCCACAAAAGATTTTTTAATTGAAGACATGGATGCCACTGAAGCCAGCCGCAAACTTGCCGTAGACAATGTGTTGACGGTTTACGATCATAATGTAACCCTTTTTGTAAAAACAAGCCAAAATGTAAAAAACGCCCTTGATGATCTCCGGACGATCATTGAAATTTCAAAAAAGGAAAATAAACCGGAAAAATCAGAAATATCCCCATCCGAAAATGAAGATAAAACATTAGCCATTCATAACCTTGTCTGGCAAAAGAAGCCCGAATTTGAAGAAAAAATCGGCATTTCAGTCAGCGACCCTAATTATAAAACTCTCGAAATAGAACTCTTTTCCGATGATATTTCAAATCTTATTTCCACCATTTTAAAAGAAATAATGGAAAATGGGGTGGTTACAAATAAAGAGATGTTTCTGAAAGAAACCGATAGAGGCATAATTTTAAGAGATATCAAAACAAAAAATGAAAGTCTTGTTTATAATCTAAAGCACTTTTACGGCCTGGATCAGGCAAAAACCATGGTCAAAATTATCGGCCAGCCCATTCTTCAAAACAAAAATCCCGCCGTTCGGAATTTGATTGTAGATTTTGTTCAAAAACTTATCCAGCCCAATATAACGCTAAACAGAAGTGAAACCGAAGAACGGAAAAAAGAGGCATATGCAGAAATTAAGCCGATATTTCATAAGATAAAAGCCGGAGAGATGCTTTTGCGCGAGGGAGAGAGGGTAACCAAAGACCAGCTTTTCAAACTCCAGATCTACCACGAAGGGGTAAAGAATGAACAAGTCTTAACACACTGTGTTGGATCAGCGCTCTTTATTCTATGCATCCTAATGATTATTTATGCACTTTGCATTCACAATCGACCCAATCTCAACACCATCAAGAATCTGCTCTTTTTGGCCAGCGTGCTCGTCACCTTTTTCTTTGTCTCAAAGATATCAGAATCTTTGGCCGATTCCGTGGCCCATTATACGCCGTTTCCAATATCCGCCGCTTCAATCTCTTACGGTATCCCTCTTGCTGCGGGTGCCATGACCACATGTCTGTTCTTGGGCATTGAATTGGCCACTCCCATTGCCATGTTAATTGCCATCGGCACAGCGATAATATTTAAAAACAGATTTGATATTTTCATCTACTTCCTTCTGAACAGTCTGATGGCGGCATACTGGATGCAGAATTGTCGGGAGCGTAAAGTTTTTATAAAGGCCGGTCTAAAACTTGGCCTGTTGAATGTCATACTCGTAACGGTTATCGACGTTTATATGGGAGGCACAACAATTTTCAAACTCATGTGGGATTGGGGTTTTGCATTTTCAGGGGGTGTCGGAGCAGGAATCGTTACAGCTGGCATCGCACCGCTGGTGGAAATTGCATTTGATTATACGACGGACATTAAACTTCTTGAACTTGCAAACCTTGATCAACCGATTCTCCGAAGACTCATGTTGGAAGCTCCGGGTACATATCATCATTCGGTCATTGTCGGAACCATGGTTGAAGCCGCGGCATCTGAAATCGGTGCCAATCCTTTGCTTGCCAAGGTCTGTGGATATTTTCACGATATTGGTAAGATCAAAAAGCCGTTGTATTTTATTGAGAATCAGTCCAACGGAGTGAATAGGCACGACAAACTTGCACCTTCCATGTCCAGTCTTATCCTTATCGCTCACATCAAGGACGGTGTAGATATTGCCAAGAAAAACAAACTCGGCAATGCCATCATTGAAACGATCCGGCAATCCCACGGAACTAGCCTTATTACTTATTTTTACGAAAAAGCAAAACACTTAAGAGGCGAAGATGTAGTGAATATCGACGATTTCAGATACCCCGGACCAAAACCTCAAAACAGAGAAGCCGGACTGGTCATGCTGGCAGATGCGGTTGAAGCCGCATCCAGAACCCTTGCAAACCCAACACCATCCAGAATCCAGGGACTGGTACAAAACCTTATAAACAAAATCTTCTCGGACGGCCAGTTGGACAATTGTGAACTAACGCTTAAAGATCTGCATAACATCGCAAAAAGTTTCAATAAAATATTACACGGAATACACCACCATCGCATTGAATATCCCGAGAAACAACTCTTGACCAATGGAAAAGGGAAAAATGGAAGTTTTGATATCCAACAGGCAAAAAAAGTACAAGATATCAATGACAACAATTCAACAAAAAGCAAGAGACATCTTAAACGCCTTGGACTGTCATGACGCAGAGCTTTCTATCTTGATCGTTGATGACCCCCAGATAGCAATACTAAATAAAAAATATCTCCATCGATACGGCCCCACAAATGTTATCGCCTTTCCCATGGGTGCAGATCCGTTTGCGAATATCAGCCCACAGCTTCTCGGCGATGTGGTGATTTCCGTTGAAACCGCCATGAAAGAGGGAGAACGTATCGGAATCAGCATGGAAGAACGTTTTACCCAGCTTCTGGTACACGGAATTCTTCATTTACTGGGTTATGATCATGAAAAATCTGAACAGGAAGCTGACAAGATGGAAAAAAAGAGCGACGAAATTTTAAAATTACTTGAAACCTAATCCGGGCATGCCCCGCAAACGGGACAAGCCGGTTTTAGTGAAACGAAGATCCCGTCTTCATTGAAGCCGAAGCTATGAATCTAAAAAGATTTTTTATCACGAAAGCACGAAATTTTAAAAACACGAAAAAGAATGTTTTTTTCGTGCTTTCGCCCTTTCGAGCCTTCGTGATTGTTATTAAATTTTTGCCACAAAGGCACTAATACACAAAAGATATCTTTATTATTTTTGCTTCGTACCTTGGTGTATTGGTGGCGACTATAAAAAGTTTTGCAGCAATAAATGAAAAAATAACTTTTAAGCGCTTATATGGAGGTTCATTAATGGCTGGATTAGCTGTAAACGTTGATCATGTTGCGACATTGAGAGAGGCTAGGAAAGGCAGCTATCCCGACCCCGTAGCAGCAGCAATTCTGGCGGAGTTGGCCGGGGCAGACGGGATTGTGGTTCACCTGAGGGAAGATCGGCGGCACATCCAGGATCGTGACCTTAGGATTCTGCGACAAATTGTTCAGACAAAACTGATACTGGAAATGGCTTCAACCAATGAAATGATTGGAATTGCCCTTGATGTCCAGCCCGATCTCGTGACCCTGGTTCCGGAAAAGAGGGAAGAGCTTACCACCGAAGGTGGATTGGATTTGATCTCGTACAAAAATGCTATTGGTGAAACCGTTGGCACCCTCCAAGACAGCGGTATCCCTGTAAGTATCTTTATTGATCCCGACCCCGATCAGATCAAAATTGCGCATCAGATAAATGCAACCATGGTAGAGATACATACCGGTATATTCTGCGATACGAAAGCAACCAAAAAAAGAGATCGGGCTTTTTCCAATATCATCGAAGCCGCAAAATTTGCCCACAAATTGAAAATGGGCGTCAACGCCGGTCACGGTCTGTGTTATAATACCATAAAGACGTTTAAGGGTCTTTATGAAATAGATGAATTCAGCATCGGCCACAGTATCGTCTCAAGAGCGTTGCTTGTGGGTATGGAAAAGGCTGTCAGGGAAATGGTGGCACTTATTAAAGAACTCTAGTTCGCAACGTGGTTGCCCTTTCAAGTATAGTCGCATTGAGAAGATCCGGTTTTTAGCAGCTCAATCCACCAAAAGCGGATAAACCTCATGCATAAATACGGAAACGGAAATGTCACTTCCGGAAGAAAAAATGGGAGCGGGGTATGTATCTTGTAACCGCAAGTGAAATGCAGAAAATGGATCGTCAGACCATCGAATCGTTTGGTATTCCAGGCAGAATTCTGATGGAAAATGCCGGCCTGGGGGCAACCCATTTTTTTTTAGAACAATTTAAGGATGCTGAAAAGAAAAAGATCGGTATCGTTGCAGGCCGCGGGAACAATGGTGGAGACGGTTTTGTCATCGCCCGATATTTGGCTCAAAAAGGAATGCGCGTGACCGTATATCTTTTATCAGAAAACCAAACGGTCGAAGGAGATGCCGCCGCCAACCTCGATCTCCTTTTTCCGCTGAAAGTTCCTGTTGTTGAAATGCCGGATCTTGAATCCTTTTCATCCCAAAAAACTGCAATGCGACATGAGGCCATATGGATAGATGCAATCTTGGGAACCGGCTTGCGATCGGATGTAAAAGGATTTTTCAGGGAAGTTATAGACTTCATTAATCAGTCTAACAAACCTGTTTTTGCAGTGGATATACCTTCCGGCCTGAATTCCGACACGGGACAGCCATGCGGCACCTGTATCCGAGCCGATGCCACCGCTACATTTGCATTTGCCAAAACAGGCCACTTTCTCTTTCCGGGTGCTGATTTTACCGGAAATTTGAAAATCGTTGATATCGGTATACCCCCCCATATTGCAAATAACGTGAGACCGCTGCAATATCTATTAACTCCGGATTTAATCCGCGCTGTTTTTCAACCCAGGCCTCCGGATGCCCACAAGGGGCACACCGGTCATCTTCTTGTCATTGCAGGTTCACCAGGCAAAACCGGAGCGGCTGCAATGACGGCAACGTCGGCCATGCGTGCCGGAGCCGGCCTTGTGACCCTTGGTATCCCCGCAAGTTTGAACGCCATTTTAGAGGTCCAGGTAACGGAAGCCATGACAGAACCGCTACCTGAAACCAAAAAAGGTGTTCTTGGAAAAGCATCATTCAACAAAATCATGAATCTTCTTTCCGATAAAAAATGCCTGACGTTGGGGCCGGGCCTTGGCACGACACCCGAAACAAAAAATCTGGTTCATCGCCTGCTACAAGAGAGCACAAAACCGATAGTTATTGATGCCGACGGATTGAATGGCCTTGTCGGTTGTACCGAAATACTGAAAAACCTTAACATTCCTATCGTTCTGACGCCGCATCCCGGAGAAATGGCACGGCTTATGGACACAACCGCTGCCGATGTTCAAAAAGACCGCATCCGTTGTGCCCGTGATTTTTCAAAAAAATACAAAGTACATGTTGTGTTGAAGGGGGCCGGAACAATTATTGCACATCCGGACGGCAGAGTTTTCATCAACCCCACCGGCAATCCCGGAATGGCTTCCGGAGGCATGGGAGACGTGCTGACCGGAATCATCGCAGGCTTTATGACGCAAGGACATTCACCTGAATTCGCCGCCCATGCCGGTGTCTATTTGCACGGTGCAGCGGCCGATTTTCTGGCCAAAAACACAGGGCCATTCGGTTATCTGGCAACGGACGTGATGAATGCCTTACCTGAAATAATTAAAAAACTAGCCGATTGAACTTGAAAATGAAACGAACCAGCTTTAAGTGTGATTAAATTTTCAAAAATTCAAAGTGTCACCAAATTTAAAATATCAGATAACGACCCATTCGGTTCAAGAAACACAAACGTTGGGGAAATCCATCGGAGCGATGGTCACGCCTGGAACGGTTTTGGCTTTAACCGGTGACCTTGGTAGCGGGAAAACTTCCTTTGTTCAGGGACTGGCCAAAGGACTTGAAGTCCCGGATGAATACTACATCACCAGCCCTTCTTACACATTAATCAATGAATATCCGGGCAGACATCCCCTGTTTCATGTTGACCTCTATCGTATTTTAGATCCCATTGATATAGAAGATATCGGTCTTTATGAGATACTCGATGACAACGCCGTAGTGGCCATCGAATGGGCGGACAGGGTCGAGCAGGCGTTTTTGCCTGATCCCATAAGCATACACTTTGAAATTACGGACGATGAAACACGAGACATCTGCATATCTGCAAATGAATTCAAAAATGTTACGCTGTTGAAAAAAATTGAAGGGTTCGAAACCGGCCTTCTATCCGAATGATCATTGAAAAAACATTTGTTTTCTCTTTACTGAAGTTTAATTTTACGTTATAAATACAGTTTTTAGTAAATGTTCGTTCGCCCAATGATTTCAATAATCTTTTATTAATACCAGGAAGTTATAATATGGGTTTAATCGTACAAAAATACGGTGGGACTTCCGTGTCAGATCTTGATCGGATTCGCAATGTGGCAAAACGGATTGCGAAAACCTTTGATCAGGGCAACGATGTGGTTGTCATTCTATCCGCCATGGCGGGTGTCACGGACGACTTGATCGATATGGCAAGTCAGATTTCCGAAACTCCTGAAAAACGTGAGCTTGATGTTCTTCTTGCCACCGGAGAACAAACAACAGCGGCACTTTTAGCAATAACATTAAAACACATGAACTATCCCGCCCTATCCATGCTCGGTCATCAGGCCAAAGTGGTTACAGACTGCGCATTCGGGAATGCACGAATCATCGAAATTGGCGCTGAAAACATCATGGATCTGATCAAAAAACGGAATATCATTGTCGTTGCCGGATTTCAGGGATGTGATGTCAACGGTAACATTACGACCCTTGGACGGGGAGGGTCGGATACATCCGCCGTGGCCATCGCATCGGTCCTTAAGGCCGATGTCTGCGAAATCTACACCGACGTTGACGGCATCTACACCGCCGATCCCAACATCTGCAAAAAGGCAAAAAAGATTGATAGAATTTCATATGACGAAATGCTCAATATGGCCAGCCTCGGCGCCAAGGTCCTGCAGATCCGTTCTGTCGGATTTGCTAAAAAATATAATGTCCCCGTCCATGTAAGATCATCTTTCAGTGAAGAGGAGGGAACCATGGTTGTTAGTGAAGACGCCGGCATGGAGAGTCTTGTTGTATCCGCAGTGACACACGATAAAGACCAGGCCCGCATCACCCTTAAAAAAGTTCATGATCAGCCGGGGGTGGCAGCCAAGATTTTTTCTCCCATTGCCGATGCGGGGATTGTTGTCGATATGATTATTCAAAACACTCGCGCTGAAGGTCAAACGGATCTTACTTTTACGGTTCCAAAAAATCAGTTTTCAACTGCCATGGAAATCGAACAGAAGATAGCAGAAGAAATTGGTGCAGAGGATGTTTTGGGAGATAAAAATATTGCAAAGGTTTCTGTTGTGGGCGTGGGCATGAGAAACCATTCCGGAGTTGCATCAATGATGTTTAGCACCCTGGCCAGGGAAAATATAAACATCATGATGATCAGCACATCGGAGATTAGAATTTCCTGTATCATCGAAGAAAAGTACACCGAGCTTGCAGTTCGCGTTCTTCATACTGCATTTGGATTGGATGAAGAAGATTAATCCTCGTTGCATAAATAACACGTCGAGTGTTGGTAAAAATATTATTATTCAACTGTGTTGACAGTTTCCCAACAGATTGCCGGATTTTCCATATGGTGCATTTCTAAAAAGGTTTTCAATTCGTCGTGTTATTTACCCGTTGGGAAAGCCGATGATACCCCATCTGCTACGTTGGAAAGGGTTCGCGGTAGCTCACTACAGCTTTACCCTTTCCGCCTTGCATCTGCGGCATCCTCGACTTTTGCAACATTAGTGTAAACTCAAACTGCTTATGAAGAGATTCAATACCGGCCAGATGATTTTCAGCATCGTATTGGCAACGCTAATTCTGGGGTTCATTGCCTTCAGAACGCTTCATCCCTTTTAACCTGCACCCCTCATGAATAATGCCGATAACTAATTGATTTCATGAAGTTTTTGGGTTAGACCGGATCGCCACTGATAGGATAACTTTCTATCATGAAAAAACCATTCCCTGTCATCATTGTCCTCATCATGCTTCCTTCACTCCTCATGGGTCAAATTCGAGAAGATTCTCCCAAATACGCGACAGCAAGGGAAAAAATGGTTCGATCACAGATCCGTTCGCGGGGCATATCCGATGAAAAAGTCCTGAATGCGATGTCCGGAGTACCCCGTCATATCTTCGTACCGAAGAAGCTGATGTCCCGGGCCTATGCAGACCATCCCCTTCCCATCGGCCAGGGCCAGACGATTTCCCAACCATATATTGTGGCCCTGATGACAGAAAGCCTCGAACTTAAAGGACACGAACGTGTTCTCGAAATCGGAACCGGTTCTGGTTATCAGGCCGCAATTCTCGCAAATATTACCAAAGAAGTGTATACAATTGAAATCAAGGAAAAACTCTATAAAAAAGCGAGTCAGGTACTTGGGTCATCGGGGTATATGAATGTGAAGACCCGACACTCAGACGGCTATTTTGGATGGTCCGAAGCAGCGCCCTTTGACTGTATTATGATCACCGCTGCCATCGATCACATCCCGCCGCCTTTGCTGAAACAGCTCAAAGACGGTGGGCGGCTCATTCTTCCCCTCGGAAATCCGTTCAGCTATCAGAACCTAAGTCTTGTCACAAAACATGGTAAGGATTATGCCGTTAAACAAATTGCCGGTGTTTTATTTGTGCCAATGACGGGGTATGCCCTTGACCCTAATTGATCGTAAACACAACTAAGCCGAATTTCTCAATCGAAACATATTTATGAGAGTCGCCCTATGATACTCATGGCGGTATTTTTTTCGTCGCTTTCAGCCCTATCTTTTGAAGTCCTCCTCGCCAGAGTATTTTCCATCAGTCAGTGGAACCACCTGTCTTTTATGGTCATCAGCATCACACTCTTTGGATTCGCTGCCGGCGGCACATTTTTAAACATTATTGATACACGCAAAAAAGGTTGGGAAAAACATCTTTCCGCTACGGGTCCGCTCCATGTTTTCATCATCCTTTTTACCCTCACCACCATCATTTCATCTATCGTTTTGAATCGAATTCCACTGGATTATTTCAGGCTCCCCCTGGAGCCTGTCCAGGCCCTTTACCTGCTAACAGCGTACCTTCTTCTATCGCTGCCTTTCTTTTTCACCGGAATTATCGTATCCCTCGCCTATGCCTGTATGCCTGAAAAAACCGGCTTTGTTTATTTTGCGAGTATGGCAGGTTCGGCATTCGGGGCAATCATCCCGGTCATTTTTCTTCCTCTCATCGACGAAGGAAGACTTATCATTTTTGCCGCGCTCATTCCTTTAACATCGATTTATTTAAAACGCCCAAATCATACTGAAGATCATGCTCCGGAGAACAGCATCTTTCGCTCAGCGCGACGATTCCTTCAGTTATCGGGCCTTGGTATCGTTATTATCGCGGGCATACTGATGACCACTGAAGGTGGCGCCATTGTCCGGATAAAACCATCCCAATACAAAAGGCTCAGCCAGACACTCCAGTTCCCCCACACTCGAATTATCGAAACCATAAACAGCATACGCGGCAGATTCGACCGTATTGAAAGCCCTCACATCCGATTCGCACCGGGATTAAGTCTAAAATACAACGGTACGCTTCCTGGCCAAACGGCGATGTTCAAAGACGGAGATAACCCCTTTTTCCTCTATCAATTAACGTTCCAAAAAGACGAAGCATTCTCCAAATTCACGCTCTCTTATTCCGGATACCTTCTTGTGCCTCGTCCGGAAAACATCCTGGTTGTTCAACATGGCGGTGGATCCGCCATTCCATGCGCAATGGCATCCGGTGCGAGCAACATCACCGTTGTCGAACAACAACCTCAAATCGCAAGACTAATACAGCAGCACTATAACCTTCCGGTTATAAACCAAAATCCAAGAACATTTTTGGCGCAATCCCACCGGCGATACGACATTTTACACATTGAAAACTGGGGAACTTCTCTCCCCGGATCAGCTACCTTGACCCAGGATTATCTTTTTACGATTGAATCTTTTTCGCAATATTTTCAACATCTCGCTGAAAACGGTGTCCTTATTATTTCGCGTTTACTTTTGCTGCCACCGGCAGACGCGATTCGCCTCTGGGCCAATGCATACGAAAGCCTGAGGACCCTTGAAATCGAAAACCCCGAACAGCACATCGCTATTCTCCGCAACTGGAATGTATTCACCATGATTGTATCTGCACGATCTTTGAGCGGGACGACCGTGCTGCAAGACACTGCACGAAACCTGAACTTTGATATTGTTTATCTTCCAGGAATATCACAAAAAGATGCCAACCGTTTTAATATTTTCGACGCCCCGTATCATTTTAACGAAATCAACCGCCTTGCAGGGGCTTATCGGTCAGGAACAGAAAGAACATACTTCGACACCTATCCCATAGATGTCTTCCCTCAGCCAGACAACCGGCCCTTCCCTTACCGATTTTTAAAGTGGTCCCGACTGAAAGCACTCTACAAGATTACTGGAAGTAGATTTTATTCCTTGTTCATGTCCGGTGAAATTGTTGTTGCCGTAGTATTTATCGAAGCAGTAGGGGTCTCTACTCTCCTTTTAATTTTTCCTTTTTTTACTATCTTAAAAGAAACTCGAAAGCTTTATTTGTTCCACATTCTGTACTTTCTTGCCTTGGGTGCAGGCTTTATGTTTATTGAACTCTTCTTTATAAAAGAATTCATATTTGTTTTCGGTGACCCGGTTATCAGTTTAACTTTGGTCCTCACAGGTCTCCTTGTTTTTTCGGGATTCGGGGGCTACATGTCGCAGCGGATGGGCCCTCAAAACCTCAGATATGTCCTTTTTATCCTTATTGTGGTCCTGGCTTTTTTTTCTTTGGCTTTTCATTCGATTTTAAATCAACTCCTCGGCTTTTCAAAAATTTCGCGTTATATCCTATCCTTGCTCTTACTTATTCCACCCGGATTCTTGATGGGCCTACCCTTTCCTATGGGCATGCGATATCTTTTGAACCTCCCTTCCCAACGTGCATACGCTTGGACGGCAAACGGGTGTGCTTCGGTCCTGGCATCCATTGCATCCGCTCAAATCGCACTTGGTATCGGTATTTCTGCAATCATGATTTGTGCATTTTCAGCTTACATTCTGGCACTTATCATAAGCCATTTCAAAATAATCGGGCAAAAATAGAAATTTAACAGAAAATTTTTTCACAAGTTTCCCACCCGAGTTTTTATATACCCTCATAACATATAAGTGTTTTCACCCGATGTTAGCAGTGAAAGACCATCGCTATGTGTTTTCAAAAAAGGCGATATACTAGTCCGCAGCACAATTTTTCGCAGTGAACCAATATTTAGGATGTATTGCACTGTTGTTTATAGCTATTGTCAGAATAACATTCCGTTTCAGCCACCGGATAATTTCGTTTAGATCGGCAAGAACTCGCAAACAAAAGCGCCTAAAAGAGAACATGGTCATGGCTTTTTAGAATATCGTGTCGTAGTTTGATTTTATTTTCTAATTTGAAAAACTTCGAAGATGTTCTCTTTAACGCGCTCTAATTTGCTCAGACAGCTTCCCGACCGAAACGAAATCATCCGGCGGCTTACGGCA
>JBFESJ010000059.1:0-16466 GCA_041548585.1 Desulfobacterales bacterium
AGTATACCCTGGCTCTGACAAGCGGTTCAAAAAAGTCGGGAAGCAGCCGGATGGTCTCAAAAGTCAAGATTTTAGCCTTCCCACCAGATACCCGTCCATCAAAAGATGGATTAAATGATGCAATACGCAGACAACAAGGGCCAGACCGTATTGCGGAAAAAGAGACACCTGTAAAATGATCGAAAGGGGCAGGGTTTTTTGCCCGCCCATGAAGATAACGCTTTCTCGCCGGCCTTTGCCGAGCTTTAAACATCTCGCAACAGTGCCGGCCGCAGCCAAAAGTATCCCGTGGAATCCAAACGCCAACAAAAAAATAATTCCCACCGACGCGCCACCGGTAACGATGGCATCTTTTGCCTGGGACATGGCCATCCAGACGATGGCCAGCACCAAAAACTGGTTCAGCGTTTGCAACCGATGGACAAATTGATCAATGAAAGATTTTGCTAAATATTTTATCGTCAACCCGAAGCAAAGCGGTAAAAGAACATAACATCCGAGCTTGATCATAATGGCAAGTTTATCAATGTGAACCACAGCAGAACCGCCAACCAGACCTAAAAGCAAAGAAAGCACAACCGGTATGGTAAAAACGGCAAGCCCGTTGGCCAGTATGGTGATGACCAGCGCCTGGGCCATATTCCCTCCGGCCGCGCCGGTCATCACAACACCGCTGCTCAATGTTGTGGGCATAACGGCAACGAGAAAAATGCCTATTTTAACGCCTGTATCTAATGGAATAGCGCTAAACAGCGCACCGATAAGCGGTGCAACCCAAAAAATGATGATAAGGGCCGCAACGATGCCCTTGATATCCATCACACCGGACTTTATTTGCCGGGCATTCAATATCAAGCCCGAAAAAAAGAATATCAGAACAATGACGGCATCCGGTCCGTGATGTATTTTGAACCACCTTCCGATGCCCGAAACGGTTTCAGTGGTATCTGCCACCGTAACAACAAAAACAAGAAAAAGTCCGATGAGAAACCAATATTTTTTTATTAAGCGATACACAGCAACACGCTCTGGAAATTCTACAACCTATTGAAAATAATAATAAATTTTTGCCTTATCCGTTCGACGACGCATTTAAACCCATCATTCCAATATTCTATTTATCCATTATTCTCCCGCTAATTAGCGGGATGAGCGAAGCGAACTCACTTGGATTTGCGATTCGGACACAGAATTTATTGAACGAATTTAAATTTTTCTTGCAAACATAACAGTTTGAGCCTATTAGTTCCATCAGGAATCGGAAAATCATCTTTTTCAAACTGTTCCATGAAGAATGTTTTTTTTCAAACCATTAAAACATCAAGTTTCTGTTTTAACAATAAATACGAAATAAATTTAGATCGTTATAGATATTTTCAATTTTGTTTACGCTCATTTAGGAAAACATTCTATTGAGAAAAAAAGAACCGACAAATCAAAGAAAAACATAGCGAAGCCTCAACTCCACCACATATTGTATTCAGATAATTAAAATTATACCCTCCATTGTGTTTTTCCCTTTACAAACAAAAGGATCCCTGATATCTGTTTCTGGATTATGTGTAATACAAGTTTAGGGAATGAGCAGAAAGAAATAACAGGAGATTTAATTGCATGAAACTAAAAAAACTGGAAATAAGCGGATTTAAATCCTTCGTTGAAAAAGCCAGTATTGAATTTCCTCCAGGAGTTTCTGCGGTTGTGGGTCCCAATGGTTGTGGCAAAAGCAATATTTTAGACGCTATTAAATGGGTTATGGGGGAGCAAAGTGTAAAACAACTCCGCGGGAAATCCATGGAAGACGTCATTTTCTCGGGCTCCAACGGAAAGCCGGCATTGAATATGGCCGAAGTTTCACTCACCCTTGCAAACGATAACGGCACGGCACCCGAAGAACTTAAAGAATTTACCGAAATCATGCTGACCCGGCGGCTTTACCGTTCCGGAGAAAGCGGCTATTTCATTAACAAACAACCCTGCCGCCTTAAGGATATACACAATATCTTTCTGGGAAGCGGTTTAGGTGCAAAATCATACGCCGTCATACAGCAGGGAAGCATCGGCACAATTACGGATGCCGGACCGGAAGAAAGAAGGATCCTCATCGAGGAGGCTGCAGGAATTACGAGATATAAGTCCCGCAAAAAAGAAGCACTGAGCAAAGTCAAGTCCACAAACGACAACATCCTGCGTGTCAGTGACATTATTACGGAAATAAAACGACAGATGGCGGGTCTTAAACGCCAGGCAAGAAAGGCTGAACGTTATAAAAAATATCAAAAACGAATCAGAGAACTCGATATATGTCTTGCACTTCATCACCATGATGAATACACACGTAAAATTGATGAAGCCGGTGCTTTATTAAAAGATCTAAATGATACAGACATTGAACATTCAACCCGATTGAAAAAACTGGATGCCGCCCTTGAAAAAATCAAATTCGATCGCGCAGAAAAAAATCAGGAAATTTCAGATCAAAAGTCTCGCAAATTCGAAACACAGCGTAACATAGACCGAATGGAAAATGATAAGGCCCACCTCTTTAAAGATGTGGAAAGGCTTACAGATGAATTTATAGAACTCGAATCTGCCCGTGAAAACCTTGAAGAAAAAAATAGAGATTTAATGTCCGAGGTTCAAGATGTTGAAAACCAGAATACACGTATTCAGGCTGAGATAAAATCCGTAAGGTCGACTCTCGACAAAGAACAATCGGCTTCGCAAATTATAAAAGATCAACTCCTTGCATTGAATCAAGCGCTTGAAACCTCCAAGGCCGGTTTAATGGATCTGGTCGCCCAAGAAGCACAATATAAAAACATCTATCAAAACGTCACGAACAACAAGGAAAGCCTGACAAGACGGCTCAAAATCATAGATGAAGAAGAATTCGCAACACGCCGAAAGGTTTCAGGGCTCAAGGAAAGAGAAAACAAGGTTAAAGAACAGTTAAGTTCATATGAAACAGAAATTGAGGATCTGAAAAAACGCAGCGACATCGTCCAAAAACAACTCCAAGAAAAAAACACGTCTCTCGGAGAACAGGTCAGGTTGGTTCAGACCCTCGAGCTTGAACGAAACAAGGCCAGATCATCCTATACCACTTTAAAGAAAATGGAAGACAACTTTGAGTGGTACAAAGATGGTGTCCAGGCCATCATGAAGCAGCGTAAAGCGGATCAAGAAAACGCGCCATCCGGAAGTCTAAAAAAACAGGATGGCAATGGTATTTTAGGACTTATGGCAGATATCCTTGAACCGGAATCCGACTTTGGAACTGCAGTGGAAGCCGTTCTCGGAGAATCTTTGCAATACATTCTTGTTAAAGACCAAGAAACGGCTATCGGCTCCATCGATTATCTGCAGACCACCGGCGCGGGACGCAGCGGTTTCATTCCGGTTTCATCTGTCAAAAATATGGGATCGGGCCCAAATCATCGGCCCGATCACCCAAAATATCTTTTGAATCATATTGCCATAAAACCGGGCTTTGAGCAGATCGCAAAAGCACTCTTAGGACATGTTGTCGTTACCGCTAATATTGAAGAAGCCATAGACGTATTCAACAGCAACGGCACATTACAAACGGTTGTTACCCAAAACGGCGATTTAATTTCCCATCAAGGTATTCTGATCGGCGGCAGCAAGGAAAATTTATCAGGCATCCTCGCCAAAAAACAGGAGCTCAAAGATTTTGAAATCCGGATCGAAGACTTAGACCAAAAACTTGAATCGGCCCGACAACATCAAAAAGAATTGGAATCTGAAGTTAGAATTATCGAAAGCAACCTGCAAAAGCTCCGGGAACTGGAAAATAAAGCCAAACATAACGAAGTAGAAACAGAAAAGGCGCTTTATAAAGCATCCGAGGATCTTAAAAACGCCCTTCGACACCTTGAAATTGTTCGCCTGGAGCACGAGCAGCTTCTGGGCGAGGAGTCTGATATTGATGAAGAAGTCGAGAGATACAACAGCGCCGTTGCCGAGATTGAAAACCAGGTAAAAAATGCCCAGGATCTCGTCTCTGAAAAACTGGAACAAATCGATATCGTGTCATCCGAAATGGAAACGTTCAACCAGAATATCATCGATCTCAGGCTGAACTTAACCGCTTTAAATGCGAAATTGGAAAACAGCAACAACACGTTAAAGCGACTCAAAGAATTTCAGCATGACAGCGTTCAAAGGGTTGAACAGATTTCAAATGAACTGATCCAGAAAAAACGAAAACAGCTCGATTTAAAAGAACAAATTAAAGCGTGTGAACAGACGCTTTTCAGCATGTACGACGATATGAAGCTTCTTGAAAAAGCACTCGAGATGAATGAGGCGGATTATAATACAATTGATGCAAAACTGAAAGAAAGCGACAGTACCCTATCAGAGATCCAAAACGAGCGAGAAAAAATTCTTCAAAAAATACGAATGGTCGAGCTTGAACAGTCGCAACGGCTGATAAAACGGGAAAATATTACAAACCGGCTGGAAGAAAATTATCATAAACCGATTGCGGTTCTCAAATCAGAATTCGACAATATCGCCACTGACAAGGCGTTACGCGTTGATGAAATGGAAAACGAGCTTACCCGTGCCCGAACAAAAATTGCAAATATCGACGATGTTAATCTGGGCGCTATAAAGGAATATGAACAGCTCAAAGAGCGATTTGACTTTCTGAATGAACAGCGTGAGGACCTTGTAAAAGCACTTGATGACCTTCACAAGGTTATTCATAAGATAAACAGAATCAGCAAGGAGCGCTTTCTCAAAACTTTCGATGACGTCAACAGCAAATTAAAAGAGGTGTTTCCCCGTCTTTTCGAAGGTGGTTCCGCCAGACTTGTCCTTACAGAACCTAATGACCCTCTTGAAACCGGCATAGAGTTTATGATACACCCGCCCGGAAAAAAGCTGACAAGAATGAGCCTTCTTTCCGGTGGAGAAAAGGCACTTTCTGCCATTGCCCTGATCTTCTCGATCTTTTTAATTAAGCCGGCATCTTTTTGTATCATGGATGAGATTGATGCATCCCTCGACGAAATCAATGTCTTTCGTTTTAATGATTTGTTGCAAATCATCGGGGAAAAATCTCAGATTATCATGATCACACACAATAAAAAATCAATGGAATTTGCAGACACCCTTTTCGGTATCACCATGCAAAAAAAGGGGGTTTCCAAAATCGTATCGGTAAACTTGAACCCTAACATGGATAAACCGGAAAAGTTACAAGTGGCCTAAAGTTTGAAGTGACCTAAAGTTATGGAATCGCAACGCTCCGACTGTTTATATTAAATAAAATTGACAAGGCACCTTAACCCTTGCCAGGCTGATCACCAATACTCTATACTCAAAAAGTCATGGCTGTAATGGTGCATTAATCAAATAAATATATGAAAGATTCGCACTCTCCCCTCTCTCCGTGCTGTAAACTCTACGATCCGGAAGCCGGACTGGAAGCCCTACGGGCTGGAAGTGGGGCCGAAGGCCAGGGCAGGCTTTAGGCACTTTAGTTCACTTCAAACTTTAGCTCACTATAAATCAATAGATAGAAAATATTACAAACATCGACAACAAGTTGTCGATATGACATAGCTAAACGCCTAAGGAAAAATGATGGCACTTAACTGGTTCAAAAAAAAGAAAAAAAAGCAGGAAGAAAAAGCACGGTCTGATCAGAAAACCGAGGAAGTTTCGAAATCATTTGAAACGGATGATGCTCAAGCTGAAACGCCCGAGAATAAAAAGGACGTTGAACCCCAAAAAATAGAAAGCGAAACACCCATCCCCTATGATTCGAATGATCAGGAAACCGATCAGGCTGCTCCTGAAAAACAAAAAGGATTTTTAAAACGCCTGAAAAACGGTCTTTCAAAAACCCGCAAACTCCTTTCAACCGACATCAATGAACTCTTTGCAGGCAACAGAAAAATTGATGATGAATTACTGGAAGAACTCGAAGAACTCTTAATTACTTCGGACATAGGGGTTCAGACGGCCATGGACCTTATCCAAAGCATTTCCGTAAAATCTTCAGAAATATCGGGTCCCGATCAACTCAAAGAAATACTTAAAGAGAAAATCCTTGAATTGCTGAATGCGACAATGAAGTCTTCTCAAAAATTTTCTGACAAACCCCATGTCATCATGGTTATCGGTGTAAACGGTGTCGGTAAGACAACGACCATCGGAAAACTGGCTGCACGATTTTCTGCTTCAGGGAAGAAGGTTATCGTTGCAGCCGCCGACACGTTCAGGGCTGCAGCAACAGAACAGCTTGCGATATGGGCCGATAGAGCCGGTGTTGAAATCATCAAGCATAAAGAAATGTCAGATCCGGCAGCCGTTGCATATGACAGCATTGAGGCAGCTCTTGCCAGAAATGCGGATATTGTTCTTGTTGATACCGCAGGAAGGCTTCATACAAGAAAAAACCTGATGGAAGAACTCAAAAAAATAAAACGCACTATTTCAAAAAAACTTGCCGGGGCACCCCACGAAGTTCTTCTGATTCTCGATGCCACAACAGGCCAAAATGCCTTGTCTCAAACCAAATTATTCAACGATGCGCTTGATGTCACAGGAATCGCCCTTACAAAGCTTGACGGAACAGCCAAAGGTGGGATTGTTGTCAGTATCTGCAACGCCCTTGAAATTCCGTTAAAGTATATCGGCGTTGGCGAAAAAATAGAAGACCTCCAGGAATTTGATCCGATTGAATTTGTGAATGCTCTTTTTTAAACTTAAGGTTATACGAGACCTTTGAAAAATATTCATTTTTGTTCAAGTTCAAGTCGAAGATCCCGGACTTTAAGCGGGGGAAGACGAAAATTCTAACCAAATGAATACATTGAGTATTTCGAGGATTAATATTTGAGTCTGTCGCAGAAATTGAGCAAAAAGGGCGGGTTTGCAAAGGTCTCAATATGTTACGTCAAAACTGTTAAACTCACCTTTGTAATCCTCCCACTTAACATCCACACGGTTAACTTTCGCAATGGGCGGCCCCTTTTTACACCATTCAAGAATTGACATAACACTATTTTCAGAACCTTCAAACACGGCTTCAACCGTACCGTCTCGTTTATTGCGCACCCATCCGAAAACCCCAAATCCATCGGCGGCATGTTTTGTCTCCAATCTAAAAAAAACACCCTGAACCCTTCCGGAGACAACCGCATGGGCCCTTACTTTTTCTTCCATACCCACCCCCCTGTGGATTGATGATTGGTGATTGATGATTGATGATTGACGATTGTATCGAATTTTTCCAATATAATCCGATCCTAAAATCTTCAATCAACCATCAACCATCCTTTAAGGGTTTCTTCATCAATGATATCAACACCGAGTTCTTCTGCCCGCCTGAGCTTTGAGCCGGGTGATGCCCCGGCGACAAGATAATCTGTGTTCCGGCTCACGGAACCGGTGACTTTTCCTCCAGATTTCTCAATGACTTTTTTTGCTTCATCCCTTGTCAGAGTTTCAAGAGTGCCGGTCAGGACAAAAACCTTACCCGCAAGCAAGCCCGGTATCTGTTCAACTTCACGAAGAATTTGAACTCCGCCGGCAATCATATCTTTCACCGTTTTTCGGTTTTCATCCTGTCTGAAAAAGCCGGTGATGCTTTCGGCAACCACAGGTCCTACCCCTTCAATGGATTCGAGTTCATCCGGTGTTGCACGAATTAGTCTCTCCAACCCTCCCAAGGCATTTGCAAGAACCCCGGCCACATGCTCTCCCACATGCCGGATCCCCAGCGCGTAAATAAAACGAGTAAAAGAGATCTGCTTGCTGTCTTCAATGGCACGGATAATATTTGTGGCAGATTTTGAACCCATCCGCTCCAGGCTTTCTAGTATATCTTTTTTTAGCCGAAAAATATCCGCATAAGAAAAGAGCAGATTCTTGTCCACCAACTGTTCGATCAGTTTATCCCCCAATCCATCGATATTGAAGGCTCCCTTTGATGCGAAATGCTTTATCCGCTCTTTTATCTGGGCAGAACATGACGTGTTGATGCATCTCAACGCCGCTTCATCTTCAGATCGAACAACCGAAGAATTGCAAACAGGACAACTGGTCGGCATTTTAAAGGTTTCTTCTTCTCCTGTCCGTTTTGAGATTATCACTTTAACAACTTCAGGAATCACGTCACCGGCGCGTTGAACAAGGACCGTATCGCCGATTTTTATATCTTTTCGTTTTATTTCATCTTCATTGTGAAGGGTTGCCCGGCTGACCGTCACCCCACCGACAATTACAGGATTTAGATGGGCAACAGGTGTCAAGGTGCCGGTCCTTCCGACCTGGACGTCGATGTCAATGATCCGTGTTGTCTCCTGAATCGCTTTAAATTTATAGGCGATGGCCCATCGCGGACTTCTGGAAGTGGCCCCCAAAAGGCGCTGAAAAGAAAGACTGTCGACTTTGATCACCATACCGTCAATATCATAGGGCAAAAGATGCCGCTTTTCGCTGAGTTCTTTGTAACACTCGACAACCTCTTTAACCGTAACCTTTGGCCGGATATGCGGATTGATTCTGAACCCAAGCATCTGCATAGAACAAAGTGTATCCCAGTGCGACTCCAGCGCAATGTCAGTGACCCGACCCACGCCATAGAAAAATATTTCTAAAGGACGCTTGGCGGTAATCTTGGAATCGAGTTGCCTTAAAGATCCCGCGGCTGCATTTCTTGGATTGGCAAACGGCGGCAG
This sequence comes from Desulfobacterales bacterium, assembly GCA_041548585.1. GTDB lineage: Bacteria > Desulfobacterota > Desulfobacteria > Desulfobacterales > UBA11574 > UBA11574. Next base: position 8,724 of record JBFESJ010000059.1, read on the forward strand.
GTTTTCATCAAGGCGCTCGTTGTTTAAACGTTTAAACGCCTCCTTACCGATAAACACTTCGCCTCTGACCTCAAGAAGTGAGGGAGTCCTGTTCTCTTTTTCAGTGTGAAGCCGTAACGGAACAGTTGGTATGGTCCTGACATTTGAGGTGATCAATTCACCCCTGAAACCATCACCGCGAGTCGATGCGGTGATCAACTGGCCGTTTTCATAGACCAGCTCCACGGCAACGCCGTCTAGCTTTGGTTCTGCGGTATAAATAAGTTCGCTCTCTGTATGGAGGTGTCTTTTTATACGGAGATCAAACTCAATGATGTCCGCATCACTGAATCCATTTTCCAGACTGAGCATTGGAAGTGAATGTTCAATGGTTTCGAATTTATCCAGGGGAGGCGCTCCAACCCTCAGTGTCGGTGAATCCGGGCGCCAAAGATCTGGGTAGTCCGTCTCCAGCTTTAACAGCTCCTGCATCATTCGATCATACTCGGCATCTGATATTTCCGGGTCATCCAGAACATAGTATCGATAATTATGCCGGTGAAGCGCTTGTCTGAGTTCTTCGACGCGTTGTATTATTGAAGGATCTATCATTGCTTCGATTTAGTATAAAGGTTTCGCATCCATTTTTTAATGTAACACTCTAATTTGGTCTTTTTTCTCGATGTTGGCAGTGGAAGACCATCGCCATATGTTTAAAAAAAAGCGATGGACTGAATTCACTATATAGTGTCCATCCAGAAATGAGATATTTTGTTCAAGATCGAGGCATGCGAGAAAATTAACCACCCCGTTGAAGTACCGGGACAAGTCGGTATATATTTGATATTCCGAGTATTAATTTTTGAGCATAACAAAGATATTTAACAAAATAGCCTTTTATGGATGGACACTATCACAGTGGCCCTGCCAGCTTTGCAAGCTCCTCCTTTATGTCATCAATAATATCATAAAACCACATCACATCCTCAATGGTCAAACGACCGGCTTTACGTTGTGACTCTTTCCCGTCTTTTCTTTTAAATATCCTCGGCCCGATTTGAACTTTCGGCTCACCATCACCATATTGATTGATGGAAACAACCAGCCCGGTCTCATCGCTTTGCCATTGTTTTAAAATTTTGTCCTTTTCAGGATCAAATGCCATATTCACCTCCATTGGATAAAATTTTTGACTCTGTGATTTTGTTTAAACACGTTTCAACTATGCAGTTTAAAGACTCTCATCAATTTTCATGCAAGTTTCAGGTAGTACATGCATTCTTAATTATGATTCCATATTATGTCAAATTCATTTTGATAGGATAACGTCGGATAAACTTTAAAGCATTAGCTTCGCACCCTGTTTATATGCAACTCAAGTTTCGCACCCAAACTGTTGTGTTAGCTCCATCATATGTGATGTTTTTACCCAACTTAAGCAGGTCACTTCCTGAGTGTATTCGTGAGCGTTAAGACACAATCCGGATAAATTCAGCTTCCATCTCCTTTCTGCCGGCCTTTATGGCCTGAATGGTTTGGCTGAATCTGTCTTGGATATGGCGGTCTTTTCGGTATAAATTTGCCTTCTGTGTGGGGCATAAATACCAGATGCAGACCCAGGGTCTTGAAATCCTTGGCAATATGCAACCTCTGGGGCTTAGGTAACGGCAGGTTTCTTTAAAATCGGAAAAGAGCTGTTCAGGGGGAATCGAATGATTCACGAGATGGAGAAATAGCAAGTCCTTAAAATCAATCCAAACCCTGGCCGCCAGGCAGCAGGGATCCGGACACCAGGGACATGTAACCACGCACAGATCGTCCAGAAGCGAGAAAATTGACGATAGTCGAGTCCGAATCTTCTGTGCCAAAGTTAATGCCCGATCCAGCGTCGAGAGGTTCCGCTGTATAAGAAAATATAGATTATGGTTCGCTTCTTTCCATGCAGCGATAGAATTCCATGGTGGTATATCCAGATAAAAATTGCTTTGCATAGGGTACCATAATTAAGATAATTAAAAATTACAATTCAAGTTTCGTACCCGAATATTGTAAAAAGCCTTTGAATATGATTTTACCTTAAACAATTTCCCCGGCATGCTACGCTTTATTGATGTTGCTTAAAACAAACGGGACGAAATTTGAATAACGCGTTTGTATGCCCATCGGTATGCCTAATTTTTCCAATTTTATACAAAAAAGGACTTGAAAGCTTTTTGGCATTGTGTTAGGCGTTTCCTTTGGTTTTTTATGCCCACCTTATAAGACGTTGAAAGGATTGTATCGAAATGGCTCCAAAAAGAGAACTGCAAGTTGCTTATATCCTTATTGTTGTTTTTTTCTTTGTGGGTGTTATAAGCTATGCAGCCTTTCCGGCCAAAACACCGGATGAACCGATACGGTTAATGTACAAAACGATTGCCGGAAAAGTTTTATTTGACCACAAAACGCATTATGCGGAATCGGGATATGGTCTCGCCTGTGCGGAATGTCATCATCACCCGGAAGAACCTGAAAACGAAGAAGAAGCGCTTCTGACGTGCGGTTACTGTCACCAAGTTCCTGCGGAAGATAAAACATACCCTGAATCTTGCCTGGACTGTCATGAAGCCGAAGATCTCGAGGACGCAGAGGTGATGAAATCATCTGATGCATTCCATTCGCAGTGTGAAAGTTGCCATCAGGAAGTTGAAGCCGGACCGGAAGAAGAGAGGTGCAGCTGGTGTCATGTCATGTAAACCGCCCGCTTTTAATCACAGGCATAGATTTTTTGGGTGTCAATTATTCTAACGCAAAAAACAAAAAAGGTTAAACGATGATAAAAAGATCTTTTATCGGTTTGACAAAGCCAAAGCCAAAATATGATGCACTGGACGTTAGAACGCCGGAGCCTTCAGTTATCCAACCCTCCAAAAAGGTGACGCTTTTTTTAGACAAACCTTTTGATTTTAAAGATAAAATTTCATTCAATATCGGTGACAAGGTCAAAACCGGTCAGAAGCTTTCTTACTCCGAAAATAGCAATGCCTATGTCATTTCTTCAGTTACAGGAACGATCTCATCCATCGCTCCATTTAACTTTGATTATGGTAAAATGTATACGGCCATATCAATAGATGTTGCTGAAGATGAAGAAATTGAAGAACAATTCTCAACACGCATAAATGAAACCACTATAGATACCGTAAAAGACTGCCTGGCCTTTATTCCCGGAAACCTCCCGGCCGGCCTCTTTCCTTCCGCCGACACATCAACACCCATTGAGACCATCGTTATCACAGGTGTAGACCGCGACTTATTCATTACGACCAATCAACATTCGGTGCTGGTTGACGGCAAGGCAATCAAACACGGTGTTCAAATTTTAAAGCAAATCACGGGAATCGAAAATATTGTCATGGTTTCACCCGATCATCTTATGCAGGATGCCGGTATTAGTGGAGCGGAAGTTCGGGTCGTTGATCGCGAATATCCCGCGTCACTGCCACAATTGATCATGCGGGATGTCCTGGGTCAGGTGGTACCTGCCGGAAAAAATTGTGAAGACATCGGGGTGTCCTTTATCAGCGCGGAAGCGGTTGCATCCATCGGCAAAGCATTTACCGAGGGCCAAATACCGGTTTATAAGCGCTTTAACTTCATTAATAAAGACGGAAGTTTTTCACTCGTATCGGCCCGAATCGGAACACCCATCCGTGACATCTTAACCGCGTTTGATGTCACATTAAATGAAAAAGACCGTTTAATTATAGGTGGACCCATGACCGGCTCAACCGTCCATTCCGAGGACTTCCCGGTCCAACCGGATACAGATGCCATTATGGTTCAGGACAGAGACAACGTCCCCATGGTCTCGGACTATCCTTGTATCAATTGTGGGGAATGTATCAGGATCTGTCCGGCGAACATTCCGATTAACATACTTGTCCGACTTCTTGAGGCCGGGCAATATGAGGAGGCTGCGGATCAGTATGACCTGTATTCTTGCATAGAGTGCGGTCTATGCAGTTTTGTCTGTGTATCAAAAATGCCGGTTTTTCACTATATAAAACTGGCGAAATATGAACTTGGCCGGATCACTACAGCGGAGGCAACGAATGCTTAATCACAAAAAACTCATCGTTTCACATGCTCCATTCTGGCACGATGGGAGCGGCATAACGGTTCGAAGTTATCATACAATGCTTGCGGCTATGCCGGCGGTCTTATTTGGCATATTTTCCTATGGCATGCCTGCTCTGGGTGTTGTTTCGCTTTCCATTTCCTTCGCAATTATATGGGAATTTTTAATCAACAAAATTACCAAGCGCACCATCAGTATCGGTGACGGCAATGCAGCCCTTATCGGACTTTTATTTGCCATGCTTTTGCCGGCAACATCTCCGTGGTGGCTGGTCGTAATCGGCACGTTAGTTGCTGTGGTTATCGGAAAGCATATTTATGGCGGCATTGGCGGCAATCCCTTCAATCCTGTTCTTATTGGATTTGCCATCCTGATGGTGGCCTGGAAAGATTTTTTTGATTTTAATGAAGTTTTGGTAAACTACGATCTCGGTTTTGCCATGGTATATCCCCTGGCCGCCGCCAAACACCTGGGAACATCGGGCATTGAAGCCTTTAGTACAACGGATCTTCTATTGGGCCAGCAGTCGGGCGGTATTGGTGCAACGTTTGGCCTCGGCCTTATCCTTGGTGGAATATATCTGATTATCAGGGGGTTTATCCGCTGGGAAATTTCAATTTCATTTTTGGCCGGTGTCGGCGTCACTGCTCTGTTGTTTAATATGGCCGATCCTTCCCAATACGCAGGCCCTGTTTTCCATCTTTTAACCGGCTATACGCTTATCGGCGCCTTTTTACTGGCAACCGAAGATTCATCTTCACCGGTCAACTTTATTCCGATGCTCATTTACGGCGCCGGAGCAGGCGTAATGACCGTATTGATAAGGAATCTCGGTTCCTATGTTGACGGTGTGGTTTTTGCGATCCTGCTTATGAACCTTATCAATCCAATTTGTGACAAAATCAGACCAAAAGCTCTGGGAAAGGTTGTTTAAGATGCGAGAAATGGTAACAATGGTCGTTGTTCTGACGATATTGAGCGCCTTTTCGGGGGGGTTGCTTTCCGGTCTAAGGAATGCAACCGCGTCCCGGATCGAAGTACAGCAGCTAAAATTTGTAAAAGGCCCTGCCATTAAAACGATCCTCGAGGGCGTGTCGAATGATCCCATTGCCGACCGGTTTGCTATCAAAGACGGCGAAGTGGAACGTAAATTTTTCGTCGGAAAATTTGACGGCAAAGCCAACACGGTGGTTCTCGAAAGTTTCGGAAAGGGTTACGGCGGTGACATCGGTCTGATGGTCGCCGTCAATGTAGAAGACGACACCATTGTCGGCGTTGGGGTAACCACACACAGTGAAACTCCGGGACTGGGAGCCACGGCAAAGGATGATCCCGGTTTTGCGTCCCAATTTAAAGGCATGCCCATCAAAGAGACGTTTAAAGTCACCAACGACGGCGGAAAGGTCAACGCCATAAGTGGTGCGACCATTACATCTCGGGCGGTCTGTTCGGCCGCATCCGACGCCGGAACGATGTATCAAAAACTGAAACCTCAGCTTGAAGAAAAGTTAAAGGAATTTAAGTAAATAGGGAGATCATAATGGCGAAAACACTCACCCAGGAATTTACCAAAGGTCTGTGGGAAGAAATTGCGCCGTTTCGGCTGGTGCTGGGCTTGTGTCCAGTACTGGGTGTCACCACGACCATGGAAAACGGCATTGGAATGGGCCTTGCCACGACATTCGTTCTGGTATTTTCGAACATACTGGTTGCATCGTTGCGAAACATCATTCCGGCCAAAGTTCGAATCGCCTGTTTCATTATCATCATTGCGACCTTCGTTGTCGTCACCGAACTGTTAATGCAGGCCTTTGCCTATCCCCTGTTTCTCAAACTCGGCGTGTTCATCCCTTTGATTGTGGTAAACTGTATTGTGCTGGGACGAGCAGAGGCATTTGCCTCCAAGAACGATATTGCGCTTTCAGTTGCCGACGGTCTGGGTATCGGTATCGGTTTTACCCTTTCTTTAGCTGCCTTGGGCGCTTTACGCGAGTTGTTTGGTGCCAACAATTTAACCATCTGGACCACACCCACATCCATTATCGGCGTTCAGGAAGTATTTGGCGCTAATTTTGAACCGTTTACGTTCATGGTTCAAGCGCCCGGAGCCTTTGTCTGCCTCGGGTTGATGCTCTGTGTTATGAATCTTATGGGAAGCAAGTAGGAGATAATCAATGGGCTACATGGAAATTATTATCGGTGGTATTTTTGTAAACAACATTCTGCTGGCCCAGTTCTTGGGCAACTGCCCGTTTCTCGGCACATCCAAAAAAATGGAAACAGCCGTGGGCATGGCCATGGCGGTTGTCTTTGTCCTGGTGTTGGCCGGTGTTATCACGTGGCTTATTTACGCGTTCTTTCTGGTACCCTATAAATTGGTATATATGAGGACCATCGCGTTCATCCTTGTGATTGCATCCCTGGTCCAGTTTGTCGAAATGTTTCTAAAAAAGAGCATCCCGGCACTGTATGCCGGACTCGGCATCTTTTTGCCGTTGATTACCACCAACTGTGCAGTATTTGGTGCGTGTATTTTAAATGTCGATAAAGAGCTGAACTTCATGAAAACCCTGGTGCAGTCGATGGCCTATGCCGTAGGATTCGGCTTGGCCCTGATTCTCTTTGCAGGTGTCCGAGAACGCATCATTCTGGCCAGGGTTCCGAAACCGCTTCAGGATACGTCCATCGGCTTGGTAACTGCGGGCATCCTGTCCCTTACCTTCTATGCTTTCAAAGGGATGATATAGATGATTTAAATGATTGATGATTGATGTTAGTAGGATGGTTCCATTAATAAATAAAACAGAAATCCTTCTTCCTTCAATCTTCAATTGTAAATCAACAATCGACAATCAATAATTGGAGGATATGGTGTTATCATTATCAGCAATCCTATTTATGTTGGGTTTGGGGGCTTTGTGCGGAGGCGCGCTCAGTGCGGCATCCAAAATTTTTTATGTCTATGAGGATCCTCGAATTGGTATCGTGGAAGGATTTACCGCCGGTGCAAACTGCGGGGGTTGCGGATATGCCGGATGTGCAGCGGCGGCCGTCGCCGTCGTTGCCGGTGAAGCACCGCCCAGCGTTTGTATTGTGGCCGGACCTGAAGCCACTGCGAATATCGCCAGCGTAATGGGTCTCGACCCGGGTACCGCTGAGGCCCTGATTTCTTACAACACCTGTACAGGCGGCGACCGGGCCGAAATTAAATTTCACTACATGGGAATCAATAGCTGCCAGGCACTGGCCTCCCTTTCCGGCGGTCAGCGGGTATGTCCGGTGGGATGCCTGGGTCTGGGTGACTGTGTCAGAGCCTGTGCTTTTGATGCCCTTAAAATCGGTTCTCATGGCTACCCTGTTGTCGATGAAATGAAATGTGTCGGATGCGGCGCCTGTGAGAAAGTCTGCCCCAAAGACATCATGGAAATTAAAACCATGTCTCAAAAGCTGCTGCATCTCAACCAGTATGATGACCGCATTGCGCCCTGCCAGCAGACCTGTCCGGCAGAAATTGATATCCCAAAATATATTTACCAAATCAAAACCGGAGATTATGAAGGCGCCGTGAATACCATTAGAGAACGCAATCCGCTGTTGCTGTCATGTGGTCGGGTTTGTCCCCATCCGTGTGAAAATTATTGCCG
>JBFESJ010000060.1:0-16401 GCA_041548585.1 Desulfobacterales bacterium
CGGACATGCTCTTAAATTCTTCACAGACCTGATCGCGAGAAGACGAAAAGAGCTTGAATGTTTCGCAGGACAACGGCGCAGTATTTAATGCCAGAATATCATAGGACATCCGCTGTGCCATTTCCAGAGCATAGTCGATGATTTCCTTTGAAAAAGTGCTTTCTCTGCCCATAACCAGCAATTTTGTAGGTGCTTGCTCTTCTTTTTGTTCCGCCATTGTCTCCATGGCATATTCGGATTCACCGGCTTCGGCAAAGGTAATCGCCTCCTGATACTTTTCCATTTTACCACCGGTTCTACTCAACTTTTGTTTGATTCTTCCAAAAATTCCTGGCATTTTCTATCTCCTTCACTGTTATATTTATTTTTTTTCTATTGGTTTCTATGTTTGAACTGTAACCAGAGGAACGGATAATCTTTTTGTTATTTTTGCGAGTGAATTTTTCTTTTTAGAATTATTGGTGTTTTGATCGGCACCTTGATCAGAAACATCGTAGATGGTCAAAACAACGTTCCGATGGTCGTTTACATAATTGATAATCTCTTTTTCAGGATTCCCCGATTTGATGGAAAAATGACAACGAATGCCTACTTTTTCGGATTCCTGCAAGAGACGTCTGATTTCCATTGAGGCCTCGGCCGTGATATCCAAAGCGGTCTCATGTTCACCGGCTTCGGCAAATGTGATCGCCTCCTGGTATTTGTCCATTTTATCACCGGCGCGACTCAACTTTTGTTTGATCCTTCCAAAAATTCCTGCCATTTTCTATCTCCTTCTCTGGTATATGTATTTCTTTTTCTATTGGTTTTTATGTTTGAACAGTGACCAGGGGAACGGACACGCTTTTTCTTATTCTTGCCAGTGCATCTTTCTTTTTTGGATTTTTGGCGGTTCGATTGACATCTGGATCAGAAATATCGTAAATGGTCAAAACAACGTTCCGATGGTCGTTTACATAACTGACGATCTCCTTTTCAGGATTCCCCGACGTGATCGAAAAATGACAATGAACACCTGCTTCTTCGGATTCCTGCAAGAGACGTCTGATTTCCTTTGAGGCCCCGGCCATAATATCCAAAGCGGTCTCATGTTCACCGGCTTCGGCAAAAGTGGCCGCCACCATGGACCCTTCAACAAATGTTCTCGCGAGCAAGCCTTTCTTTCGGATCTTTTTTTTATGTTCTCGATAATACTGTGGCCTGATAATCTGAAATATGCTCAACTCCGCCCTGATTCGCTTGCAAAGTGCAACCGCGTAGCGAAATGCTTTTCGGTCGGGTGTCATACCGTCTATGGCCAATAATACTTTTTCCATTTTTATCCCCTTTTACCCTTCAACACATCGGCCCGGTTAAATACGCATCTGCGGCCGGGTTTCTTCGCTGCGTCGAATATGGACATCGACCCTTTTCCGGCGTTCCCTTTCCGGCCGGTCATGCATGATATCGAGCGCAAGCTCATGTTCATTGGCTTGGGCAAACGTAATTGCCACCATCAATCTGTCGAACGTCTCTTTGAATTTAAACATGCCTGAATCCCTCCTTTGTGCGATTTGTTTTTTGCCGTTGGCCATTCATAGAGCAACTCCTGTGCCAACAATGCCAAATCAATGTTAACCTGCTGAAAATATGGTTTAAATATTGTTGTTGGCGTGAAGGCGAAATGGTGAAAGAATAGTTACAATTTGCAATGCTTCTTTGAGGGGTTAAAAAAATATTTATTGATATTAATATGTTATATTGTATTGCAAAAAAAGAACGCTTCGTTGCAGATTGTAACGTCGAAAAGTTTCTGATGTTCTTTCAAGAAAAAATCATTGCGTGCCGTAGTTGAATCTGTTTTTATTACCTCAATTCATCGTAATAATAATGGAATCCTATCATGCGCATATTTAAAAAAGAAAAAGGACAAATAAAGGAACTGCCATCGGAGCTACAAGAATTAAGAGAAGACGTTCGGCAAACCAAGATGCCTGAACCGGTGGAAAAAGTCGCGGTTAAAGAAATAGAGCGACTGACAAAAACCTCGCCTTCAAGTGCTGAATATACCATCGGCATCAACTATATCGATTATCTGGTGAGTCTCCCCTGGAACAAGATGACGGATGATAATCTCGATATTAAACGGGCCGAGTCGATTCTCAATGAAGATCATTTTGGACTGGCCAAAATAAAAGATCGGATTCTGGAGCATCTTTCCGTCAGAGTATTAAAGTTGTCGCACCAGCATAAAATACTGGTGGTAGACGATGAAAAAATTACCCGTCAAAATCTGGAGCATGTTTTTAAAAAAGACGGCTATCAAGTCAATACCGCTTCCAACGGGTCAGAAGCGCTGGAGTTTCTGGGAAAAAGCGCCTTTGATGTCATTGTAACGGATCTTAAAATGGGAAAAGTCGACGGTATGGCGGTTCTGGAAAAAGCCAAAGATATCAATCCAATTACCGAAGTCATCATCATCACAGGCTACGCCACGGTGTCTACGGCGATTGAGGCCATGAAAAAGGGGTCGTACCACTACCTGACAAAACCGTTAAAGCTCAATGAGATCCGGTCAACCATCCAGAAAGCACTTTTCAAGAAAAAGGTGCGGCTGGAGCCCAAAGGCCCGGTGCTCTGTTTTGCCGGACCGCCCGGCACCGGGAAAACGTCTCTGGGAAGGTCCATTGCCAGGAGTTTGGAACGGAAATTCGTCCGCATGTCTTTGGCCGGCATGAAGGACGAAGCCGAGATAAGAGGACATCGTAAAAGCTATGTCGGTGCTTTACCCGGGAGGATCATCCAGGAAATTCGCCGTGCGGAGACGAAAAATCCGGTGATTATGCTCGATGAAATCGACAAAATCGGCCGCGACTTCAAAGGAGACCCCGCCGCAGCATTGCTGGAAGTTCTCGATCCCGAGCAGAATACGCATTTTGTGGACCATTACCTGGATGTTCCTTTTGACCTGTCTCGTGTGATGTTCATTGCCACTGCAAACGCGCTGGATCTGATTCCCGGACCCCTTCTGGACCGGCTGGAGGTGATTACCCTATTGGGGTACACGGAAGAAGAAAAAGAAAAAATCGCAACCCACTATTTAATACCCAGAGAAATCGAAGACGCCGGCCTTTCAGAAAATCCCCCTGTTTTCACCCCGGAAACCATCCATAAGATCATCAGAGAATACACGCGAGAAGCAGGGTTGAGAAATCTCAAGCGTCAGATCGCTTCCATCTGCCGAAAAATCGCCCGGGAAACACTTCGCGGCCGGCATAAAAACGGGCCGAATATCATCACTTTGGAAAAGGTGGAAAGCCTTCTGGGTCCCCGAAAGTTTTATTTTGAAGTTGCGGAAGCCAAAGAAAGGGTCGGGGTGGCCACCGGACTGGCATGGACGGAAGCCGGCGGCCAGATTATATTCATTGAGGCCGCCAAGATGAAAGGTAAGGGGAACCTTATTCTAACCGGTTCCTTGGGGGATGTGATGAAGGAGTCGGCCCATGCGGCAATGAGTTATATCCGGAGTCATGCGGCGTCCTTGAACATCCCGGACAACCTGTTCGAAACCCATGACATCCACATTCACGTGCCTGCCGGTGCCATCCCGAAAGACGGGCCGTCCGCGGGCCTGACCATCGCTGTTGCACTCATCAGTTTGATAACGGAGCGGTCCTGCAAAAGGAATGTGGCACTGACCGGTGAATTGACGTTGAGTGGGAGAATTCTGCCGGTGGGGGGTGTAAAGGAAAAGGTCCTGGCCGCTCACAGGGCCGGCGTCAGATCCGTGGTTTTCCCGGCCAAAAACGAGGCGGACATCCAGGATATCCCCGAGGATATTAAAAAAGATCTTATGATCATCGAAATCAATGAATTGGAAGAGATCATCGATTTGGTTTTGAATTAACAAGGCGATGCGCTCGTAAAAAGTCTTTTGTGAGCGACATTTGATCATTTGGGGTTTCAGCGTTTCAAGCGGTGATGCGTTAAAAATTTCAAGCTGTTTGAGGAGCTTGCGACGAGTTCTTGAAATTTAGCACCACTGCTTGAAACGCCCCCAAATGGTCACTGAGCGAGCAAAAATTGACTTTCTACATACCATCAGACTTGAATTGTAAAAAAACCGTCAGGTCTTGATGATTAAATACAGAACATATCCGACATAGCATGAGAGGAGTATCATCCCATCCCTGCGCGTCACAATACGGGTCTTTCTCATCATCAGCCACGGCAGAAAACTGACAAACATCATGAACAGGTAATCGATCAGCAAGCCGCTTTGAACAAAACCGCCGGGAATTGGAATGGGTCTTACCAGAGAGGCTGCACCGAGCACGCTGAGTATATTGAAAACATTGCTTCCCACAAGATTGCCGATGCTGATATCCATCTCTTTCCTCAATGCAGCGACAACAGACGTGGAAAGTTCGGGAAGCGAAGTTCCCAGTGCCACAATGGTCAGGCCGATAAATTTTTCGCTGACGCCGAATATTTTCATGATGGCAATAGCGGCATCAATGAGGATCTCTGCACCGGCAATGACACCGATAATTCCCGCCGAGATCCACACGATCTGTTTGGATCTGGAAGTTATATATTCGATGTCTTCCACGGCATGTGCGAAGGCAACACTTTCATGATGAATTTTTCTTTTTGATTCCTTAAGGGCAATGTAATAATTGAAGCATGTATATACGATAATACCACCAAAAAGCGATGCACCTTCGAGTCTGCCGATTTTCGAATTCAACGAAATCACCAAAAGATACAGGGATACTCCCAGCATTATCGGTATGTCCCGTTGGATTACGGACCGGCTCCCTCTTATCGGATGTACCAGCGCTGATAAGCCGAGCACAAGGGCGATGTTACAAATGTTGCTTCCAACGACATTGCCCACGGCAATCATACTTTTCTCTTTGATGGAAGACACAACACTCACCACCAGCTCCGGAGCTGAGGTCCCGAATGCCACGACGGTCAGGCCGATAACAAGGGGTGTCAAACCCAGATTTCGCGCCAGACTCGATGATCCTTTGACCAACCAGCCGGCGCAGTAATAGAGCATCAGCAGGCCGATAACAAAAAGAGCCAGATTAAGTATCATATAAATTCGCTCCGAATAACATTTTCCAATGTCTGTAACCGTATCAAACTTATAAAACTTTAGCTAAAAGAAAATCAATCACGAAAAACCAAAAAAGGGAAGGCGCGAAAATTTATTAAATCGGGTTCTTCTGCCGATGAGTTGGAGGAAGGGGCTCAAGGGTTCAAGTGTAATGCTGAAAAAGTATGAAGAATAAAAGGTTTGGCAAAAGGCCTGTCAACACGGTTTGGAGATTTACAAGGCAACAAAAACATTTCCCAAAAACGAAGGCTTTGGCCTGACATCCCATAGGTACTTTTCCCGTTTATGCGAAAGAAAAATGGTTGCATAAACGTTTTTAATTTAGTTAAAATCCGTTTAAATTTTATTCCATTAAAAAGCGCTCTCGAAAATTTTCATTAAATATTCGGGTTAGGAGGACCATTCATGCACTATGAAGGAAATATCATCCGGCCGCCCAGTGAAGCCAACAGCATTCTGCTGCAAATAACCGTTGGGTGCTCCCGCAACAAATGCACATTCTGTGGTGCATACAAAGGGGAACGTTTTCGCATAAAGCCGGATGCCACTATCCTGTCGGATATCGACTTTGCCGCAACCCATTGTCGACGTCAGCGCCGCATATTTCTATGTGACGGAGATGCCCTGATCGTTCCCCAGAAAAGACTGCTGGGTATATTGCTGGAAATTGAACGGCAGCTTCCCTGGGTAACACGTGTGGGGGCATACGCCAATTCCAAAAGCCTGAAAATGAAAACCCTTGATGAGCTCAAAGAACTGAAAGCCCATGGCCTGGGCATTCTCTACATGGGTCTTGAAACCGGCGACGATATTACATTAAAAAAAATCAACAAGGGCGCCACATCCCAAGAGATGATCCAAATGGGCAAAAAGGCCAGGGCCGCCGGGATCAAGCTTTCCATCACCGTACTGTTGGGGATTGCCGGTGAGTCGCGGTCGGATATCCATGCCCGTGAAACCGGACGGGTCCTTACCGCCATCGATCCGGAGTATGTGGGTGCCTTGACATTGATGCTCATTCCCGGCACCCCATTATACCAAGATTACAGGGATGGAAAATTTTTTCTGCTTGAACCGGATGAAATGTTGAATGAACTTAAAACCATGATTGCCGCTACGGAACTTTCAAAAGGTCTTTTCCATGCCAATCATGCCTCAAATTATCTTCCCATCAAGGCAAGATTGCCAAAAGACAAGGCAAAGACGTTAAATCTTATTGATAAAGCCCTTTCGGGTAAGATAGACCTGAAACCGGAATTTTTGAGAGCGCTTTAATTCAAAATCGTTGTGTAACCGATTGAGCGCAAGCAAAGGGTATTGAACATCAAGCACACGTATCGATGAATCCCCTTGAAAAAAATATCACATTAAGATATTGCCGGTTCAGGTGGTATCGAAGCGTACCCTCCAGCCCCGTTGAAAGGTGATTTTAGGGTTGCTCCGATCCCGATTGATCGGGATCTTCACTGGGTTCCAACCCCGATTGGCGGGATTTGCGCCATACGGCATCGGCGGACAAGTTCGCTTTGCTTCAACACTCCCTGGGGGAATACGCTCGCTGGTGCCGGTTGGAAAAAAGCATCGACCAGAAAATGATTTAAGAAACAAAAATTCCCCGATTCCGGAATTATTTACTTGAAAAAGGAGAAACGAATTATGACTGAAGGCTTGGCTGAAAGCCGGAGAGAAATCGATGACCTGTGTATCAATACCATCCGCACCCTTTCCATGGATGCGGTTCAAAAGGCCAATTCCGGCCACCCCGGTGCACCCATGGGGCTTGCACCGGCAGCCTATGTCCTCTGGACCCGGGTGATGAAACACAATCCGGAAAACCCCGGATGGCTCGACAGAGACCGTTTCATACTTTCAGCCGGCCATGCTTCCATGCTCCTTTACAGCGTGCTTCATCTTTCAGGGTATGCCGTCACCCTGGATGACATAAAGAATTTCCGTCAGTGGAACAGTAAGACACCCGGTCATCCCGAATTCGGTCATACACCGGGGGTAGAGACCACCACGGGTCCCCTGGGTCAGGGTTTTGCCAATGCCGTGGGAATGGCCATGGCGGAACGGCATCTTGCCGCCCGATTTAACAGACCTGGAAACGAGATCGTCGACCACCACACCTACATGATATGCGGCGACGGGGACATGATGGAAGGCGTGTCTTCTGAAGCTGCTTCCCTTGCCGGACATTTGGGTCTAGGCAAATTGATCTGCATATACGACGACAATAAAATTTCCATAGAAGGAAACACCGAAATAACCTTTACAGAAGATGTGGCCCTTCGATTCAAGGCGTATCACTGGCATATTTTAAACGTTGATGACGGCAATGATATCGATGCCATTTATAATGCCGTTCAGGCGGCCAAATCCCAGACCGAGCGGCCCTCTTTGATTGTTTTGCGTACCCATATTGCTTATGGAAGTCCCAACAAGCAGGATACCGCTGATGCCCACGGAGCGCCACTGGGTGAAGAAGAGGTTCGTCTGACCAAAAAAGCCCTCGGTATTCCGGAAAATAACATGTTTCATATACCTGACGCAGTATTGAATCGTTTCGGACAATGTGTTGAAGCCGGGAAAAAAGCCGAAGCCGGATGGCAGGAAAAATTCCAGGCTTACAGCAAAAAATATCCGGATATGACAGAAAAATGGGTGGATGCCATGAGCGGCTTTCTGACAACCGGATGGGATGAGGACATCCCCGATTTTTCAGTTTCGGATGGTCCCATGGCCACCCGGGCGGCATCCGGTAAAGTCCTGAATGCCATTGCCCCAAAACTTCCTACTCTGATCGGCGGTTCTGCTGATCTGGCCCCATCAAACAAAACATATTTGGATGCGTCCCATGAATTTCAAAAAGATGCATACGATGGCCGCAATATCCGTTTCGGTGTTCGGGAACATGCCATGGGAGGCGTCATGTCCGGCATGTTTCTTCACCATGGCCTCCGGCCTTATGGCGGCACATTTCTTGTTTTTGCAGATTATTTAAGGCCGGCATTGCGCGTTGCCGCCATTATGAAGATACCGGTCATATATATCTTTACCCACGACAGCATTGCTGTGGGCGAAGACGGCCCCACACACCAACCGGTGGAGCATCTGGCCAGTCTTCGCGCGATTCCGGGTATTACGGTTATTCGTCCGGCCGATGCATCGGAAACGGCCCGGGCATGGCGTCAGGCCATCAAAACAACCACCGGCCCGGTTGCGTTGATTCTAAGCCGCCAAAAACTTCCGGTATTAAAACTAAACCTTTTGGAAGACGGTTTGGAAAAAGGGGCCTATGTCCTGGCGGATTGTGACGGTAACCCCGACATTATCCTGATCGCTACAGGATCTGAAGTTCATGTTATTCTTGAAGCCAAAGCACGTCTACTTGAAAAGGGTGTTGCTGCGCGGGTGGTAAGTATGCCCAGCTGGGAGCTTTTTGAAAACACGTCACAAAATTACAAAGATCGTGTGCTTTTACCGGATGTGCCGATACGATTGGCGGTGGAAGCCGGTTCTCCGATGGGATGGTGTAAATATGTTGGAAGCAGCGGAGCTGTTATCGGTATAAACAGGTTTGGTGCTTCAGCGCCTGGTGGCGTCATAATGGAAAAATACGGATTTACACCGGATCATGTTGTAGAAAAAGTACTGGAGCTTCTGAAGAAATAGTCCTTTTGATAACACCGCATAATACAGCGGTTTTCAAATCGGGGAGAAACAATTTATGGATAACACGAAAGAAGCAGAACTGGAGCGTTTAAAGAAAGACTATCTGCTGACAGTGCAACGGCGGCAGGATGAAAAGAAGTGTCTTACAAACGTCATTTTTGCTCTGGGCAGGGTCGTGGCGCTGCATGAAGCGTTATTGGAAGAATTCCATCCCCTTAAAAAGATGGTTGATTCGGATCAGGAACTCCCTATAGATGAAATCGAAAATCAGGTCGAAAAGCTTAAAAGTAAAATTTTTACACAGGAGACAAAAGAAGTCTTTGATGAGCGAAATAAGCTGGATGAGTTAAGAGATCAGCTGCTGAAGTCATGCAGAATTATAAAAAGAATCATGGTTGCCCTTACGGATAATTTTTATCCGATAACCGGTGAATTGAAAGCCAAAGCCGATTCCATTGATATCAAATGCCAAAAAGAGATGACCCGGATGGATTTAGAGGCGCCGTCAACCACCTTTTTAAATTATATTTGGGGGCTTAAAAGCAAGATTTCGAAAGATTTTAGATACATCAACAACACGTTTCTAATGTTGCTCAAGCACGTCAAAGAGCTGGAAAAGACATTGACGAGCGAGTTCGGCCAGGATGTCAGGCTTAAGGAAATTGAACAGTTCGAGACGAAAGTCAATACTGAAGTCGGTTCCATAGCAGACTCGTTCAATATTCATACAACCATCGATGAAATAAAGAGTGCTGTTGTTGAAAAGTTGACAAAAATAAAACAGCTGGTCGCCCTGAGAAAAAAAGAGGAGGTGGAGAAGGCTCGAAAAACTCAGGAAAATATCAATAAACTCAAACAACGGATCGAAAAAACAGAAAAAGATGCCCGTGCAATGGCCAAAAAGGTGGATTATTTTCAAACCGTCGCCACAAAAGACGGGCTTACAGGTCTTTATAACCGCAAAGCTTTTGACCTGCGAGTAAATGATGCGCTAAAGATGTTCAGCGAGGAAGGGCAACCCGTTTCCCTGATACTTTTCGATATAGACAATTTTAAATGGATCAATGATACACTGGGTCATGTTGCGGGGGATAAAATTTTACAAAAAGTGGCTCAGTGCTTGAGAGAAGCCTTTCGAAAAAGTGATTTCATCGCACGGTATGGCGGAGATGAGTTTGCCGTTGTCATTGAAGGGCTGGATGCGGAAATCGCGCGCAAGAAAATTTTAGATTTTAACGATCTTTTTAGTAAAAAACGATTTTTTTCTCACAACATCGGAGACGTCAACGTCACGGTAAGCGCGGGTATTACCATGTCAATAGAAGGCGATAATATCGAGGACTTTATAAACAGAGCCGATAAAAATATGTATGAATCCAAAAAAAAGAAACAATGAAACCGGTGACGGCTCAATCGCAACCGGCACTGCATTGAATACAATCACGGCAAACAAGGCAGGATCATTATTGATTCTGCCTTATTTGTTTGCCCCGGAACCCTCTTTTTGTTATTATGAACTAATAAAAAAATCTGTTGAGGTGATTCATGGACCCAAAGGTTAGGCAAACGATTTATCGTGCAGTTGAGAAAGCGCCCTTTGCACAGGCGTTGAACATGGAGCTGATCAATCTTGAACTCTAATATTCAGCTTCTTTAGCCCGCATTTCCCATGAACCAAGGCAAAACGAATTTTATTTTAATTCGGCTTGTGAAATGCAGGGCAAATGTTTCGGAGATAAAAAATGAAAATTTCAAAAAACGCCCTGAAGATATTACAAAAAAGATACTTTGCACCGGGTGAAACCTGGGAAAAATTATGTCATCGTGTTGCGCACAAAGTGGCAGGTGACGAAAAAAAATCTAAAGATCGTGAAAAATGGGAAAAAAATTATACCCAAATGATGCTGAACCTCGATTTTTTGCCCAACAGCCCCACCCTGCGAAATTTTGGAAGAAATGAAGGCTGCGGAAGTGCATGTTTTGTCCTCCCCTTGGAAGACAGTCGACGGGGTATCTTTAAAACCCTTTCCGATGCCGTGGACGTACAGGCTTACGGTGGCGGGACAGGAATGAGTTTTTCAAGCCTGCGTCCCAAAGGCGATCGCATCCATTCAACCGGGGGGGTCGCTTCCGGCCCCCTTTCCTTCATGGAAATATTCGATTTTACCATCGGTGATATTATCAAGCAGGGCGGAACCCGCCAGGGCGCGAATATGGGGATATTGCGGGTGGACCATCCGGATATTGAAAGCTTTTTAATTGCCAAGGCCATAGAGGGGACGCTGAAAAATTTCAATTTATCGGTGGGGATCACGGATGCCTTTATGAACGCCGTTAAAAATGACGAAGATTATGACCTGGTTTTTGCCGAAAAAGTATACAAGACACTTCCCGCATCTGAAGTGTGGGAAAAAATTGTGGATGGTGCATGGGAAAACGGAGAGCCGGGAATCGTTTTTTTAGATAACATTAACAAAAATAATCCATTGCAGCCCATGGGAAAAATTGAGGCCACAAATCCCTGTGGAGAGCAGCCGCTTTTACCGTATTGCTCATGTAACCTTGGATCTATCAACCTTTCTCAGATGATTCGAGGGAATTGGATCGAAAAAAACGCAGAAATCGACTGGAAAAAATTGCGTAAAACAGTAAAGACGGGGGTACGGTTCCTCGATTCGGTCATTTCTGTGAACAATTATCCGATTACGGAAATCGAAGAAATGACCTTAAAAACCAGACAGATCGGTCTGGGGATCATGGGGTTTGCCGATATGTGCATTAAACTTCATATCCGTTACGGATCCGGCGAATCCATCAACCTGGCAAAAGAGATAATGTCCGACATTTATACCGTGGCCCATGAGACCTCCATTGAGTTGGGCAAAGAAAAAGGTGCGGCGCCGGCCTATGAAGAATATCCCCTATCCGGTCCGAAAAGACGAAACGGTACCCTCACAACCGTCGCCCCTACGGGGACCCTTTCCTTGATTGCGAACTGCTCGTCCGGTTGTGAACCGAATTTCGCATTCAACTATACCAAGGCGTGTCTGGAAGGTGAAAATCTTGACATTGTTCCTGCCGTGGTTGGGGAATGGTATCTAAAGAAAAAAACCGAATCATTGCCGGAGTTCTTTGTCACCACAAAAGATATCTCTATTGATGAGCATATTATGGTTCAGGCTGCATTTCAGACAAACGGTGTGGACTCTGGTGTTTCTAAGACAATCAACGCCCCGTATGATACGGAAAAATCTGAAATTTCCGAAGCTTTCTTCAACGCGTGGGAAATGGGATGCAAGGGAATCACATTTTACAGAGACGGTTCCCGGGCCGTTCAGGCGTTAACCATCCGGAAGAAACCCATGGAAGCCGAAGAAGCGGAAGTTTTGGTTCGGGGAGCGCTCAAGCACCGGCCCCGGGCAACCACAGGGCCAAGTCTGAAAATGAAAACCGCATGCGGAAAACTCTATGTGGATCCTCATTTTGATAAAGACGGTGTTGTTGAAATTTTTATCAGAACTGTCGGCGGTGGCTGTGCTGCCAACACAAAAGCACTGGGCATACTGTTGTCTTACTGCCTCCGGGCCGGTGTATCGCCCGATAAAATCATCGGCTCAATGAAGTCGATTCACTGCCCGGCGTGCACCAAGGCCATATCTTCAGGTAAGGATGTGGAAGTAAACAGCTGCGCGGCCGGCATGGGAAAGGGACTTGAAGTGGCTTTGGCGTATGGGGACATATATCGTGAGGTTGCAAAACGAATTGAAGATGCAGACATGCACTTTAACGGGGGTGATGCCTCCAACATTAAAAATATGATCTGTCCTGACTGCGGTGAATCGGTTCACCGGGCCGAGGGCTGTCTGCTCTGTTCCAACATGGAGTGCGGGTGGACCCGCTGCTAATTTAAGCTCTATATAGAGTTAAATGTCTGGGCCTATAATTGATTTGACAGGAATAGGGATGAGTTGGGACTTTACTTGACAGTTCAATCTTTGGAGATATAGATATCACAAAAATTTATAGCACTGATATTTACGAAAATATAGCATTATCGCCGTGGCAATCGTTTGGTGATACGGTATTGACGTGTCACAGAAAAATCAGGCACTTGATAGTTGCTACGAATTGCAGATATCGCAGGTTCGGCTTCAATATTTTTTACTATCATTTTCCGTCCAAGACCTGACGAACAATTATAGCTAAATCGTTTTTTTGTGTGGTTTTTCAGATTATCCAGTAGCACCTATCGCCTTTGCTTTTCCTTATCAATTGTTGTCTCGGGAACAGGTTCCCTACCATGCCGAAAGCTACAAATTGATAAAATCTTTTAAGGAAACTAAAGCGCAAGAGGTATATCGTATTTTTTCATCTTTTTGTACAGCAAGGTACGGTGTATTCCGAGCATTCTGGCTGCTTTGGCCTTGTTGTTATTGCTTTCTTTCAGGGCATAGTGAATGGTTTCTTTTTCTGTCCTGGCCTGCAAATCTTTTAATGACGACCGATTCTGTTCAGAGGATTCCTTGTGGTTGCGATACAGATAAAAGGGAAGATCCTGAAGGTGGATGGTACTGCTTTCATGGGCAGACATGGTCCGTTCAAGCACATTGGACAATTCGCGTACATTTCCCGGCCATTCGTGATTTTTCAAAGCCTTTTGCGCCTCCTCATCCAGTTTTACTTCAGCGATATTCGCTTCCACGGCCATTTGTTTGAGCATCCATTGGGCGATATGAATAATATCTGTTTTTCGTTCCCGAAGGGGTGGAATGTGCAGGGGTATTACGTTAAGGCGGTAGAAAAGGTCTTTGCGAAATCGACCGTCGGCAAGCATTTGTTCCAGATCCTGATTTGTGGCGGCGATGACGCGCAAATTCGTTCGAATTACTTTGGTACCGCCCACCCGCTCAAACTCATAATCTTCGATTGCACGAAGCAGTTTGGGTTGCATCTCAAGGGGCAAGTCTCCCACCTCATCTAAAAAAACGGTACCCTTGTGAGCCAGTTCGAACTTGCCGGGTTTGCCGCTGGATCCGGCCCCGGTAAATGCGCCCTTTTCATATCCGAAAAGTTCTGATTCCAGAAGATCTTTGGGAATCGCCGCACAGTTTATCCGCACGAAAGGATAGAGTTTGCGTTCGCTGGCATGATGAATGGCCTGGGCAAAAAGTTCTTTCCCGGTACCGCTTTCACCGGAAATCAGCACCGGAAAGTTATTGGATGCCGCTCTGCGCGCTTCTAATTTTAATAACTTTATGGCCTGGCTTTTTCCGATGATGCTGTCAAAGGTATAACGGGTGGATCGAAGGTTGATGAGTTCTTCTTCGTAGAGCTTCACTTTCGATTCCAAAAGAGTGAGTTCGGATGCGAGTTTTCTGACATCTTTCACATCTTTAAACATGACCTGCCCGAACACCGCAATGACTCGGCCGTCTTTTTTGATCGGTATCCGCTGGACCACCATATTTTTCCCCATAATTCGATGAGAATGGTTTATTTCGGGTTTACCTGTTTTGGCCACGATATGCATGCGGCTGTTTTCCACGGATTCGGTGCAGTGCCTTCCGATTTGGTCTTCGGGACTTACCCTGAGAAATTCGCCGTATGGCTTGTTGAAATGTGTAATATTGCCGCTTACGTCCGTTACAATGGCGCCGTTATAGATGCTGTCAAATATGAGCTTGTACATCTCCAGGCTCTTTTGCAGTGCCTCTTTTTCAAGACGGTTATTTTTTTTAATCATGATTGGCCCCCAAAAAAATGTATCAGCTTTTCTACATGTAGATCAAATGCTACATATTTTTCATACACCTTCCAATAAAATATGTCGAGTAAAATATCGTCATATTTTTATATGGCGCACAAAATATGAATAGTATTCAGCAATTATCTTGGGCCACGATTTCCGTTTTAATTTAAATATCATGTTATTAAGTCGTGGTCTAAAATTTGCAGTGTGCTTTCTAAGTAAAGAGAACCGCCGGGGTTGTTTTAAAAAAACCGCCTGCATAAAATTGTCGGTAAGAATTTTCCAGACATTCAAGAGGAAATCCATGGAAGAAACCAGCAAACCGTTAGATACAAAAGAGCCGAAAATTACGCGAGAAGAAATTTTGTTTCTTCAAGATAACCATTTTAACAGCAACAATGTCTGTATTGTCACCGGTTCCGGCACTGGTATCGGAAGGGCCACGGCCATTGCTGCGGCTGTAAACAATTTGATGACCGTGGGACTGGACCTCAACGAAGAAGAAGGCCGCAAGACACAAAAAATGGCCCGCGATATGGGGGGACAGATGATCTTCATCAAATGCGACCTTACCCGGGATGAAGATATTGAAACAGCGATATCGGAAGCATCCAAGATCGGCGCCATTAAATACCTGGCAAATATCGCCGGAATACAGCACATCGATTCCGTCGACAATTTCCCCATGGAAAAATATGATCAAATGCAATCTTTGATGCTCAGAGCCCCTTTTTATCTCTCGAAGTTGGCCATTCCCCATATGAAAAAAAGCAGCGATGGTACAGGTGTGATCGGCAACATGGCCTCGGTTCATGCCCATATCTGTACAAAGAACAAGCCGGTATACAACATTACCAAATTCGGATTAAGAGCCTTAAGCCAATCCATTTCTGCGGAAGGTGAAGGCAAGATTCGTTCTTTTACATTAAGTACCGGTTTCGTCAAAACACCCCTGGCTTTGAATCAGATCGACGCCCAGGCCAGGCAGCGCGGCATTACCCCTGATGAAGTTGTCAGGGACGTCATGATGGGCGCTTCCCGCATCAAGGAGATGATGTCGCCCATCGAGGTCGCCAACCTTTTTGTTTTCGGGTTTTCAAGGTTTGCAAGATATCTAATCGGTGGTGACTTGCTCTTTGATGGAGGGATGGTGCTGACGTACTAACCCGGGTTAGAGAATTATCCGACTTAAATTTCGATTAAGCAAAATTTATTTAAGGAAGGGAGGTGATGAATAATTTTACCGATACGGTATATAGTATCCATCAAAAAATGGCTATTCCCCCTGAGCGGCGTTCTCCGCGAGACTCCGCCAACGATAAACCAAGTTAATATTTTAACTCATAAATCATGAGAGGAGAAGAACGATGAAATTTAAGATAATCGCAGTTGCTTGTGCTCTTGTACTACTGGGAGGGTTTTTGCATGCAGACCGCACTATGGCAGCAGAACCCTATCATCTGGGGGTCAATCTGGCGATCACCGGCACAGGTGCGCTTTACTGTAAAGATGGTGTGGACGCTATCAAACTGGCTGTAGAAGAGATTAATGGAAAAGGAGGGTTTTTGGGCAAACATCCCATCAAACTCTTCATCCGTGACACTCACACAAAACCGGACATCGCCGTGCGTGAGGCCAAGGATCTGATCCTGCGGGACAAAGTTCGAACCATCCTGGGCACCTATTCCAGCGCCTGTGCCGCGGCAATCAAACCGGTTGCAAAAGAATACAAGGTTCTTCATATTCCGGCCATCAGCAACTCGGAAAACATTACCAAGGTCAATTTCAGCCCGTACACCTACCAGGTGGTCCCCAACAGTTATATGCAGGCCAAGGCCGTGGTTTTAGGCGTTGCGGAACTCGCCAAAAA
>JBFESJ010000061.1:0-16391 GCA_041548585.1 Desulfobacterales bacterium
ATCAGGGGAAATCGATTTCCGAATACACGGCCAAATACGTGAACGACCGGACAAAAGTCCTTTTCTTTCTCATTGTCTTTTTAGAACTGTGGATCATCATTGCCATATTCGGGCTGGTCATTGCCGTGGTCTTTGCCATGTATCCGCAGTCGGTCATGCCGGTCTGGCTGGAAATCCCCATTGCCATTTACCTCGGATATCTGATTTATAAAAAAGGGGTAAATGTAATGACCTGGTCGATTATCGCGGTGATCGTCATGTATATCACGGTGGTCATCGGCGCTTATGTACCGCTTAAAATGCCCGCGATTGCGGGGATTCCACCCACCGGTGTCTGGACCATCATTTTATTGACCTATGCCTTTTTTGCATCTGTTTTACCGGTGACCACCCTGCTCCAGCCCCGGGATTTTATCAACTCCCACCAGCTGGTGATTGCCATGACCCTGATGGTTCTGGGTGTTTTGGTTTCCGCGTTTACCGGTCGTCTTGAAATTGTTGCACCGGCCATACAAACCACACCGGCCGAGGCACCGCCCATGTGGCCGTTTCTGTTTATCACCATCGCCTGCGGGGCCATTTCCGGATTTCATTCCCTTGTCTCTTCAGGGACGTCTTCCAAACAGGTGCGCTATGAAACCGACTCACTGTTTGTGGGTTACGGCGGCATGCTCATGGAGGGCAGCCTGGCAACCCTGGTCATTATCGCCACGGCAGCAGGAATCGGAATGGGATATATTACCAAAGACGGCGCGACCCTCACCGGCGTTGCGGCATGGACGACCCACTATGCATCATGGGCAGCAGCCGGAGGTCTGGGATCAAAGGTGGCTGCCTTTGTTGTCGGTTCTGCAAACATGATCGCCGCGCTGGGTATTCCCAAAAACATCTGCATTGTCATCATGGGTGTTTTTGTGGCATCGTTTGCCAGCACGACCCTGGATACCGCCACTCGGATTCAGCGTTATGTGATCGCTGAACTTTCTGGCGATCTCAAACTCAATTTTTTAACCAAGCGGTACACGGCCACCTTTGTGGCGGTTGGAGCGGCCCTTATACTGGCGTTTGCAACCGGTGCCAGCGGAAAGGGTGCATTGAAACTGTGGCCGCTCTTTGGCGCGGTGAATCAAACCCTGGCCGCGCTGGCCCTGATTATCATCACCGTATACCTAAAGAGCCGGGGCGGGCTGAAGTGGATGGTTTCAGGCCTCCCTGCATGCTTTATGACGGTCATGACCATATGGGCGCTAGTCATGAACCAACTTAAATTCGATGCGGCACACAATGCGTTGTTGATGGTGATTAATATTGCGATTCTCATCATCGCTGTTTGGATAGCCTTTGAAGGTCTAGTTAAGTTTTTTAAAACTGTAGGAGAACCCCCTTTAGAGGGCGAACCGGAGACGGCTTAAAAGCGTCAGTAACGCAACGCAAAAATAAAAATTATTAGACGATGAAATCCAAAAGCGGAGGTGTTGCAAGAAAGCGATGCCTCCGCTTTATCATCTTATCGTATTCATTTGGTCTATCAAAAGTAGCAGAGGACTACGGGCGTGAGCCCGCGGGTATCTACTAAATCCTTTATGGTTTAGAAATCTACTTTAACTTTACAACCTGTAAAAAAGATTGACATCAATTCTTTCCGGCTTTTAATCATAATGCCCCCCATAAAATAAGAAAAACAATACATATCAAAAGGTTGAGCATATATTTCATCAGGTTATGTTTTGGTATGGTTGTTGCTTTGAAAGAAAGTATATGGGCTATGCTCGGAGTCATTAAGAAATTAAAACAACTTTTCTGAACTGTATCAAAAAAAAGGAGGGTCATTATGACAGAAGTAAGTGATTTCAAAAAATTCGATTTTTTTAATGCGTTTTCAGAAGATCAGTTGGCCGAACTTGCGAAAGTCACGGAGATAAAAGCTTTCGCAAAGGGTGCTGAAATTTATAAGGAAGGTGATCGGGCCAACCAGATATTTATGGTTACCAAGGGATGGGTGAGCCTGCGAAAGATCGATCCAGAAAGAGATATCGGCATTTCTTTTGAAAACAGGGAAAAAGGGGAACTCTTTGGTACGGCGTGTTTTATGAAACCTCAGGAATATACATTGAATGCCATATGTATGGAAGAATCTGAGGTCCTGGCGATGAATGCTGATAAATTGTTCGATCTGTTTCAAGAAGATTATGAAATAGGATACCGTTTTCTAAAGGAGGTCGCAAAAGTGTATTTCGAGCGCTATAAAAGCGTTAAAAGACAACTTTATGAAATGGTCAAAGCCCCTACGATTATAACGGCTCTGCCGGGATAGCCGCTTTTAATGGTAGCGAGAGTAAAGGAGAATCGTTATGAAAGAGAGCACTTATAAAATCATTGAGTTGGTGGGGAGCAGTAGTTCTTCTTGGGAGGATGCTGCTAAAAATGCTGTAGAGACAGCATCCAAAACTCTTAGAGGTCTTAGAGTCGCGGAAATTACGAAGTTAGATATGAAGATCGATAACGGGAAAGTGGTTGCTTATCGTGCCAGGGTAAACCTTTCATTCAGATATGAAAGCGAATAGAACATCTGTGAGGGGTGGGTAACGCACAAGTAATATGGTTACCCCCCCTTTTTCTATTCCCTTGACAGACCTACCGAAAAAATCAGGCATTATAGTATCATGAATTTACGGATCTCTGAGGAAAACTTTTTCTTAAAGTTTTCAGCGACAATTTCAGCAGCCCATTGCGGATCTTTAATATAATCACAATTGATTACCAGATCAAACTCTTGGGTTGAAGCTTTCTCGAGGTTATAAACCTTTTTATAAAAGTAACGCTGCTTTAAATTGAAGTCTTCCAATTTTCTTTCGATTTCCTGCTCGCCAACATTAAGTATCACAGCCAAACGCTTGACCCGATACCCTTTCGAACAAACGAATCTAACAGCCATCACACGCTCACGGGGCAATACAAGGTGTGTTCCCCAGCCGATAAAAATCGTAGGCCCTAGCCCGGCAATTGCGAGTATCGTAGCAAACAGATGTCTGTTATATTCATTGTCCGTAAAAGACGTTTCATTGAAAAAGCGTGATAAATATTGACTCATTTTCCCCGGATAACGTTTATCAAAAGAAGCTGTTGTTATATTACTCAATTTTATTTCATCGGTGATATGCTCCAATATTTGTTGATCAACGACTCGATAACCGATTTTCTTTGCCAGAATATCTGCGATTTCGACAGCCCCGACACCGATAATACGGGAAAAACAAATGGTGGGAAATAATTTTTCAGGTTGAATGTCTTCCTTTTCCATTTTTTGCTGTTCTTCATCCCACTCTCGGATATAACGATCTGCGAGGTCAGCTGCACCCGGCTTTTTTTTCGTATAAAATCCTGGAACGTATTCAATGTTCTTGTCGGAGTCGATCATTTCAATCCTCCTGTAAACGCAAAAAATAGATGTTGAAATACTACACGGTTTCAATCGCTTCATAAGAACTGATGATTCGATCTCGAAGCAACAAAACAAGCTTCTCCAATATCTTGATTCGGATCTTTGAATCCTTAACCATTGTGTTTCTAAGATCCGAACAGCGCATTGAAACAATCTTGGTCGGCTTTTCGCATATTGCAGAGCACATATGAATGTGTTGTTTTCCGATAAGTGTGTACCAGCTTCCCATAACCCGTCTGTTTGCTTGTTCTATGAGGGAAAAAACAATAACCTTCGCCTTGCGAGTACCACCAAGATCGATCTTTCTTTCGAGGGCGACACGTCCTCTGGCTAAAATATATAGTTTT
This sequence comes from Desulfobacterales bacterium, assembly GCA_041548585.1. Lineage (GTDB taxonomy): Bacteria > Desulfobacterota > Desulfobacteria > Desulfobacterales > UBA11574 > UBA11574. The sequence continues at coordinate 3,790 of JBFESJ010000061.1, forward strand.
GTCCCGAGGACGCCTTGTTTATAAATTTTGTCTCCAGCTTCAAATTCTTCAATTTGGCATAATTTAGCAATAGATCGCAATTCATTGTCGGAAAGTTCGCAAAAGAGCTCACACATTCTCAGAATTTCATTAATTTCTTCAATGCTCATTTAAGATCTCCTGATTCACTATTTTTCAAACCATCCTACAATAAAGGCAATGTATTACTTTAAAGTCGTTTCAATGCCGCCCCTTGACGCGTCTGTATCAGCTGCTGCCGGATAATCGGGTTTTTAACGGCGCGAATCAAGGTTTTGAAACCGATCCACGCGTGTTAACCATCTAAATAGAAACAATAATTAGGACAGCAAGAATCGTACCATTTTACAATCGACCACAATACTTTTTAACCAATTGATTTAAATATATATTTTAGCATTTGACGGCACATTTTATAAACGTAGAAAAACGAATCATGTTGTAATTTTTTACAATATGTAAAGGGGGGCAGCCCGTATTTTTGTAACATCAAATAAAAATTCCATCGTGTTCAGTACAGTTTTACACATTGTAAAAAAATCCGACACCAAAGACCGTTAATCATAAAAAACACACTGTTCTGTTCGAGGATAATTCTTTATATTATTAACCGCTTAAAACAAACTACCTTGAAATTTAATCCTGGCATGAAAATTGTATTTTTTATCATTCATTTTTTTGCAAAAAACGGCACAAATTAAATTTCTTCACCCACGGGGTTTGCCATAAGGAAGATGTAAAAACAGGTTAAGGAAATAGAACATGTCAAAACAATACCCAGAATGCCCGCTGTTTAATCACGAAAACTGTAAAGAATTTTATAACCGGAAAGTCTGTGCTGTTGTGCGAAAAGATAAAGTCTGCCTTAGGAATATTCCCAAGGCGAGAAACAAGGCACGAAAAAGAAAAAGGTCTAAAGGAACTGCTAAAAGAGACAACGCTATCGCAGATAAATCCGTAAAAGAAATCACACAAAGTTCACAAATTGGTCTTTGAGGGAGCAGGATTTAATGCCTGAATCCTGTAAGCGTCGAGATTGCATCAATATGCAACTCCCAGATAATGAGGAAGTGGAATCCGGATGTCTCATACAAAAGGAGGTTTTCATGCAACATATTCATATAAATCCCATAAAAAACAGAATGTATATCATTTTGAAAGATGAAAATACGAGTGATACGGCAGCATATGTTGATGCAATTGAAAATGCCTGTGGGGGGTTGGCTTCTGATTTCTCGTGTGTTGCGGTTTTAGATAAAAAGGGAATCGTTCGCCAAAGTGACATGGATCTTTTGTTTAATACCGTGGATTTAATTTATGCGTATGGTGCCGGCAGAATAATTCTTGTCAGAAAAAACAACGATGACTCCGATTTCTTCCAACCAAGTCTATTGCATTTTCAACCCGATTTCAGAGTTGAAAATGCAATGGATATTCAGGAAGCAGAGAACATTCTCGAAAAAGAAGTGGAAACAATTTAGGCTGTCCTATAAGCAGTATGTATACTTCCAGGACGATCATATTTTATGCAATGCCCGCATGAATGACATATGGTTTTTTTGGGTTATCTCTTCATAAAAAGCTAATCTTATCCCTCTTCACAAGGCCATCAGTTCGGCACACTATTTTAGATAAAATTACAGACATGTTTGCTGGTCAAAAAACGCATGTCTTTTACACATTGTAAAAAAACATGACTCAAGGCTGTTTAGGCAGCGCAAATGCAATTTTGGACTTTGATGTATTTCTTAATAATTTTATTTGGTTAAAAGATATGCCCCTGGAATCTTATCCTGGCATTAAAATTGCTGATAAATATTGCTTGAGCAAATTACAGATTCCTAAGAAGAAAAAGAAGTTACTTTTATGCGTTCATCAAGACTGAAAATCGATACGGAGGGGAACAATGGCATCAAATTTCAGAATTTTTTCCCATCAAAACAGTGATAATCTTCATCTTAAGCTTATGGGAGATTTTAACGATTCATCGGCGCATGAACTGATCAATATATTAAGAAAATATCGCGGCATTTCCAAAAGAGTTTTTATTCACACGAGCAGTCTTTCCTCTATTCATCCTTTTGGTCTGGATGTGTTTCAAAAGGATTGTGTTTTCAATAAACTCTCACAGTGGCTGACATTTACCGGAACGTACGGGAGCACAATGGCGCCTCAGGGAAGCATGCTGCGATAACAGTTTTTATTGGGGCAACGGCCCGTCTATTATTGAACATCAATAAAACTTGCCTTCTAATATTCTATTACGCCGATTCTCCAACACACCCGTCCTGTGACGCAATCAGTTTTTTTTACATTCTGAAAAAATTATCGACATAGATCTGATTCTACTTACAAGAGAAAAGTAGAATAACCGATTGAAAAATATAATATTATTAAATTTTCTATCGTGGCATGTTTTTTGCGGAAGTTATTTTTACAAAAGTTATTTAATAAAAGAAAAACCTGAGCGCTTGTGCCTCTATTTAACGTGTCACTCGGGTGATTGGGACGTTTAAAATGCCCAAAATTTTAATTGTCGACGATAAACGAATTGTTCTCAAGCTTCTGCTAAAGGAGCTGAGCCAAGCTAATTTTCAGGTCGTGACGTTAAACACCATCGAATTGATCTGGGAATTTATCAGAGAGACTCGGCCGGATTTAGTGCTTTTGGGACTCCATTCGGAAAGTTTTGACAGCTGGCAAATCTTAAATGACATCAAAAAAACCATTCCAAATCTTCCGGTGCTGGTCTATATTATTAAAAGCGATCATTCAATTAAGAGCCTCAAGCAGGCAATCAATGAGGTTCTTAAAAACAGAAGTATTTCGTCAGCATTTATGTTTCATGCGTATACAAAACCTAAAAATAATCGCATTGAATAACCGGTTTATGATTTTTAACATGAGGAGAGGATAATTTTAATGACTGTTACTTCGTATTCCATCTTAACAGCAGATGAAGCCGCATCACGCATAAAGAACGATGATACGGTGTCCTTTAGCGGTTTTAGCCCTGCCGGCGCGGCAAAAGTCGTACCCAGAGCCATCGCCTCCCGTGCTCGTGATGAACATGCAAAAGGGCATCGTTTTAAAATAAGGGTACTGACCGGTGCTTCCAGCGGTCACATCATTGATGATGAACTGGCCCAGGAAAAGGCTGTTTCTTGGCGGGCGCCGTACCAATCGGGTCCGGTACTGCGCAGGCAGATCAATCGCCAGGAGGTTGAATATGTGGACATGCATCTTTCCCATGTTCCGCAGACCGTTGACGAAGGCTTTTTTGGCCAAATCGACTTTGCGGTGGTAGAAGCCACTGAGATTACTTCTGATGGAAGGGTGTTCCTTACAACTTCCATCGGCGCTTCTCCAACGTATCTCCGCTACGCCAAAAAGGTGATCATTGAAATCAACAGACATCAATCTCACCGGCTCAGGGAGATGGCAGACATTTTTATTATGCCGCCACCGCCAAACCGATATCCCATACATATATACGAGCCTCTGACCCGTATCGGCCTGCCCTATGCCGTTGTTGACCCTGAAAAGGTCATCGGCATTGTGGAAAGCGACGAGCCAGACGATGTGACTGAGTTGGCAGTACCTGATAAAACCGGCCATCAAATCGCAGAACATGTGGTCAATTTTTTGTTGGAAGAGATGCGCAAAGGCCGGCTTCCAAAAAAATTATTGCCGCTCCAGGCAGGTGTCGGCAACGTTGCCAATGGGGTGCTGGCTGCGCTGGGCAGCCATCCGGATATTCCGCCGTTTAGCATGTATTCTGAAGTTTTTCAGGATTCCATGGTAGATCTCATGGCTGATGAAAAATTAATGGGTGCCAGTGCGACAAGCCTTACGATTACGCCTGACAAATTGAAACAAATTGTCGACAACATAGACTTCTTTGCCCCTCGTATTGTGCTGCGGCCTCAGGAAATTTCAAACCATCCAGGGGTCATTCGTCGGCTGGGCGTCATTGCCATGAACACGGCGATTGAAATCGATATTTATGGCAATGCAAATTCTTCTCATTTATACGGAATGGATATCATTAACGGTATCGGCGGCAGCGGAGAGTTTACGAGAAACAGCTATTTGTCCATTTTCATGACACCTTCCATAGCAAAAGGCGGCAGGATATCTTCAATCGTCCCAATGTGCCCGCATGTAGACAACAACGAACACTCTGTTCAGATTGTCGTTACCGAACAGGGGCTGGCGGATCTCAGAGGACTGGGACCGATGCAAAGGGCCAAAATCATCATCGAAAAATGCGCCCACCCTTCATACAAGGATTATCTGTATCAATACATACAAAATGCCAGGCTCGGACACATTCGGCATGACTTGACACGATGCTTTGAGCTGCATCGCAATTTATTGGAACACGGCGCCATGCTTTCGGTAAAGGATATTAAATGAATAAAATATTGCCGGGCATTGTTGTTACCGGAGCATCCGGTTTTATCGGAAGGCATTTTGTCATCGCGGTATCCGGAAAATTTCGCCTGTTCTGTATCGCCCGTCGCAGTCAAAAAGAAGCCGGAGTCCCGCCTAACGATAATACACACTGGCTGCAGGCCGATATAACAAAGTGGAAAGATTTGATGAATGTTTTTGAATATATTAAAGATCATGGCGGAGCGGATTATGTTTTACATCTTGCCGGGTATTATGACTTCACCCAGAAAAATAACCCCGTATATGAGCAGGTCAACGTAACCGGCACTCGCTATGTTCTTGACTTGTCAAAGCTACTGGGAATAAAGCGTTTTATTTTTTCCAGTTCCCTGGCCGCCTGCAAATTTCCTCCCCTTGACGAAGCATTAACGGAAGAGAGCTCTTCTGATGCGGATTTTCCCTATGCACGAAGTAAAAGACGGGCTGAAGCAATTATTAAAAAATACGCTGAGAACTTTCCGTGTTCCATTGTTCGTCTGGCCGCGGTATACAGTGACTGGTGTGAATATCCCATGTTGTATATGCTGCTTCGGTACTGGCTGTCTAAAAACAGATTCATGTCGAAAATTGTGACCGGGGAAGGCCAATCCGCCGTACCCTATATTCATGTTAAAGATCTTATAAAATTATTCTTACGGATTATCGAGATTTCCGAAATTCTGCCAAGTCTGGCAATATACAATGCAAGCCCTCAGGGAAGTGTATCACATAACGAGCTTTTTAAAACCGCCACAAGATATTATCACGGACATGATGTAAAACCATTTCGAATACCGAAGATTCTGGCAAGTTTGGGTTTGGCGATATTGTCGTTCTCGGGTTGGCTGACCGGAAAGGAGTCCATAGAGAAGCCATGGATGGCGGAATATATCGATAAAAAACTGAATGTAGACGCTTCAGCAACTTTCAATGCGCTGGGCTGGAAGCCGACACCGCGTTATCATATATTACGGCGGTTATTATTTTTAACCGAAAACATGATCAGCCATCCAAACGACTGGAGGTACCGCAATGAATTACTGCTACAAAGGGTTGCTTACAGAAAAAGCACTATGATTTACGATATCCTGACCGAATTACGTGAATCCATCGTTGAAAAAATCGTGGCGCAAGTGATGAAACCGGGAAATGAGGGACGGTTTCCCAATTACCGAAAAATGTATCGCGAGCTGCTGAATTGGAACGTCACTTTGAACTATCAGCTAATTGCATCAGCAGTGAGAAACAGAGACAGATCTATGATACCAAACTATGCAAAAGAAATTGCCTTTATAAGATACAGTGACGGATTCGAGGTAAGAGAAGTCAAAGATTTGATGATTTTAACCGGAAAGACAATGGAGGCTTTTCTTCTCGAAAGGCCTGAACTGAAAGGTTCGAAACAGCGCGTGGATGACCATATCATTTTGACGTCACAGCTTGCTGCGGATGAATTCGAAGACACCTATGAAACTCTTGAAGCACGATTGCCGGAGCATACGAATTCCATCGAAGAAGATGAACCCCTAACAAGCAGTGAAAATCTTAAGCGGATTATTCGGGGGCTTGAGGATATCCGAGACGATTCGCAGCAAAATCAACGGGACAGTGTTGTAACATTCAAGCCTTACGGTGTTTCAATAAAATTAACAACCCAAAAGGATTAAATGGTGTTATAATTTCAGCAAACTGTTCCCTCTTATTTTTCTTTTAACATCGTGTAAAAAAAATCGACATCTCTCTTCTTTTTTCCGCTTTTTCAAACACCACCTTTTGATCAAATAATAGTTTTTATTTCAGTAAATTACCCGCGATTTCAGACAATGCTGCCTTCTGGCACACAGATTGCAAAAATATTGTCGAATGAATTCATTCGTAACCTTTAAAGAAATATATCTATGAGTGCAATAAATCTGGACAAAATATTTCATCCGAAATCCATCGCGGTTATCGGGGACGATCAATCAAATGGAACTATTTTTTCCACCCTGGTCCGCAACTTAATAAATGGAGGATATTCCGGGAAAGTTTATCCGATTCATCCATATCACAAAAGAATTTGGAAACAGCCTGCCTACCCGTCTCTTTTGGCGCTTGATTCAAAGGTTGATCTGGCCGTTTTGGCTGAGCCTGTAGCTTCAGCATCTCAAATCGTCAAAGAATGTGTTGAGGTGAATGTGGGAGGACTGGTCATGATTTCAGGCGGAGGCAAAGAGATCGGGATAGAAGATCGAGCATCCGTGACGGCCGCCATAAATGAGGCAAAACGTCAAGGTCTTCGAACTATCGGACCTGACTGCCTCGGGATTATCTGCTCCGGTTCCAAGCTCAATCTCAGTTTTTCAAGCCATACACCGATCCATGGGAAAATGGCGTTTGTCTCCCAAAGTGGTGCAATTTGTGTTTCCGTGCTTGATCTTTGTCTCAGAGAACATGTCGGTTTCAGTTATTTTGTGAGCCTCGGTTCCATGCTGGATGTAGATTTTGGTGATATTATCGATTATCTCGGGGGAGATTTTGAGGTCGGCAGTATTGTAATATTTGTGGAAAGCATTCCACGGATTCGAAATTTCATGAGTGCGGCACGTGCGGTGTCCCGGATCAAACCGATCATTGCTCTTAAAGCAGGCCGTACAAAGTCGGGGGCTTTAGCGGTTGCTTCTCATACCGGCAGGCTCGGAGGAGAAGATGCGGTATACGATGCTGCTTTCGAACGTGCCGGAATTGTACGGGTCAAAACCTTTGAAGAACTTTTCGACTGTGTTGAACTTCTGGCCAAGCGACCACGACCTTTGAAATCCGGCCTGGCGATTGTCACCAATGCCGGCAGCCCGGGAGTTATGGCTGTAGATGCCCTTGCCGACTACGGTGTCGATCCGGCACCCTTAAAACCGGAGACCATTCAAAAGCTAGATGAATTTCTTCCCCCTGGCTGGAGCCGTACAAACCCTGTTGATATTCTTGGAGACGCTTCTCCTGAACGCTATGAAAAAGCAGTGGACATCTGTTTAAAAGATCCCGAAGTGAGCGGGCTTTTGATAATACTTGCCCCGCAAGCCCTGACCCGGCCGACGGATGTCGCCCAATCCCTGGCCACCTTTATTAAAAGAAAAACGTATCCGATCTTCACTGCATGGATGGGTGGAAAGCGTATGGAGATGGGGCGGGAAATCTTTAATCTTGCAGGGATTCCGACATTTGAAACACCGGAACGGGCTGTAAGAGCATTTATGGATCTTTACCAATATTCAAAAAACCTTGGAATGCTCCAGGAGATACCGCCAAAATTCGACAGAAAGATTGAATTTGATTTTAAAAGCGCCCAAATTCAAATCCAAAACGGGCTTTTAAAGAAAGATTTGCGTCTAACCTCCACAGAAGCAAACGCCTTGCTTAGCGCCTACGGTATTCCTGTTTGTCCATCAAAAACGACACTCCCTGGCCGAGAAACAGGACATAACCTTCAACAATATGAGCTGGCTGTAGGATCGAAAAGGGATCGGGATTTCGGACCTGTGATTTTTTTCGGGACCGGCGGAATCGTGGCCGAAGTTCTAAAAGACCGATCCGTTGCCTTACCCCCTTTAAACCGCCTGCTGGCCCGACAACTCATGAAAAAAACAAAGATATATGAGCTGCTTAAAGGGTTCAAAAATTATCCTCCGTGCAATCTGACATTGCTTGAAGAAATATTGATACGGCTGGCCCAGATGGTGACGGATTTTCCGGAAATCGAAGAGATCGATATCGACCCGCTGCTTATTACAAAAGACGACGCCTGTGCGAAAAATGCCCGTATCCTTTTGAGCCCTGTCACGAATCAGGCGCCCCATCACCTGGTGATTAGCCCGTATCCCAACCAATATGAAACCCGAACGGTACGTGAAGGTGTCGGAGAGCTAATCATCCGGCCCATTCGGCCTGAGGATGCTCCGCTATTGGTTGAGCTTTTTGAGTCTCTTTCACAACAGAGTATTTATTTTCGGTTTTTCGGTCCGCTAAAAATACTCCCACATAGTCTGCTCGCCCGGTTCACTCAAATTGACTATGACAGAGAAATTGCACTGGTGGCGCTTAGGGGGACTGAACCCAATGAAAAAATGCTGGGTGTTGCCCGGGTGATTACCGATGTTTACAAACATAATCAAGCGGAATTTTCCGTTATCGTCGGAGATCCCTGGCATGGAAAAGGCATTGGTGCGGAGTTGCTCAAACGATGTCTTTTAATTTCGAAAGAACGCGGGATTGAAAACGTGCAGGGAATGGTTTTGCCCGAAAACACACAAATGTTGGCTTTGGGACGAAAATTGGGCTTTACCGCCAAAAAGGTGCCGAGAGAAGATGAATATCATTTGAGTATCGACCTAACAAAACTCTAACCCGAATTGTTCATTAAAAATTTATTTGGGTTTTAATGAATCGTTCAGAGTGTGAGAGATCAAGGTCAACACCATAAATCGTTATCAGGCATTATTAACAAAATTTAAAGGAGAATTGCCATGTTGGTCAAAAACTGGATGAGCAAACCAGCGGTCACCATCGACGCAAACGATTTTATGAATGATGCGATTAAGTTATTAAAACATCAAAATATCAAGATGCTGCCGGTTCTTGAAAAGGGTAAGCTCGTTGGAATAGTGACGGATCGGGATCTCAAAAGAGCATCCGCTTCTGACGCGACCTCTTTAGAAATTCATGAGCTTTTATATTTAATTTCGAAGATTAAAATTAAGGAGATTATGACAAAAAACCCCATCACGGTTCCTCAAGATTATACGGTAGAAGAGACTGCTGAAATCCTTTTGAAGCATAACATATCCGGAGTGCCGGTGGTTGATCGTTACCATGATGTCGTCGGCACCATTACTCAAAATGAACTTTTCAGAATCCTCATTTCATTGACCGGTGCAGAAAAAAGAGGCATTCAATTCGGCGTGGAGGTAGAAGATCGTCCGGGGTCTATCAAAGAAGTAACTGATATAATTCGAGAATACGGAGGACGTATGGCCAGTATCCTGACGTCTTATGACATGGCTCCGGAAGGATTTCGCCGGGTATACATCCGCATGTATGGTATTGATCGCTTCAAGATCAATAAGCTTAAAGAAGCGATAAGAGAAAAAGCATCACTTTTGTATCTGGTAGACCGGCGCGAAACCACCAGGGAAACCTATTCGCCCAAACCTTAACCGTCGTCAAAACGTTGAGTTGAAAAATGGTTGAGCCCGAAAATATGGGTCGATAACAGAGAAAGTTGTAATTTTCGAAACAAGGAGTGTCCGATTTTTATTCAAAATCGGCATCTTATCGTGATCCGTCTAAAAGGGAGGGATTTTTAAATTTTTGCCGGAAAGTGCTTAGCGAATTTTACATGTTGTAAAAAAATCTGACACATCCCTTATTTAAAGCGATGCCGCTATTCGGGTTCACTAAAATAATTCTTAATATTATTAAATAGCTAAGGCATACGTTCGTTGAGTCTCTTCCTGGCATAAACATTGCTCTTGATTGTCACAAATTATTTTCAATTTAAAAATCAGATTTTCCTAAAATTTGACGGCAAAACGGCACTTACCATCGCTTGCAAAAGACATTTTATGAGTTCGTAACCCATGATGAAAAGATTCAACCTGTTAATTGCTGATCGAAATCCGCATATCAGAAATTTTTTAAAGCGTGAAATGCAAGCCGAAGGTTACAATGTGAGATTGGCAAAAAACGGCCGGGAGGTCTTAAATCTAATCTACAGCCCTGTGCCCATTGACCTCATGATTATCGATTTGGATCTGCCGGGTGCAAACGAATTGAATTTGCTGAAGAGTCTTGAAGATCGCATCCCGGTATTGCCGTTTGTGATTCACAGTTATGTCTCTGATTATCGGGAATATTCATCGAAATTCAGGGCGGCGACGATTGTTCCAAAACAGGGAAGCAGCAGCGAGACTTTGAAAGATGTTATCCGTGACCTCTTGAAGAAATCGTATCCCAAGAGGTTCAAAACGCCTGGAAACCCGTAAAAGTGATACGAGCCGTCCCGACATGAAGCGAACCAAATATCAAAATAGCGACTATTACCGATCTCTTACCCAGAAAATGATTTTGACCATCATCATGGTTTCATTAACACCCATGATCCTGGTCAGCGGTATCATCCTTTACCAGTACCATACGTCCTTTCACGAAAAAGTCCAAGCTCACCTTAACGAGTTGGTCCTGAAGCACAAACAGAATATCGACACTTTTTTAAAGGAAAAATTAGCAGATATCCGATTCCTTGCGGAAACCTTCTATTTTGATGAGTTGAAGGAGGCGTCTTTTCTGCAGGATAGATTGGACATGATGCAACTGCAGTTTGGCCCTGTTTTCGTAGATTTGGGTGTCGTTAACTCACAGGGACTCCAGGTGGCATATGCAGGCCCTTTTCGACTCGGGAAAGCATTATACTATGAGGCGGACTGGTTCAAAAAGGCAATGAAAACCCGGTATTTCATCAGCGATGTTTTTTTGGGCCTACGGGGGCTCCCTCATTTTATCGTGGCGGTGAAGGACAACTGGATGGGTGAACCATGGATCCTGAGGGCCACCATTGACTTTGTGGCCTTTAATGACTTGGTCAAGAATGTCCGTATCGGCGAAACAGGGTTCGCATACATCCTCAATAGAGAAGGAAATTTTCAAACCAAACCTTTCTTCGATATCACCCCGAAAAAAAGGCCGTATCGGGATTTTTTAAAGATAAAGGAAGATGATCCACAAAAGGTTCATATCGTTGAAAAAACAGATGATTCAGGCAAAAGGATCATTTATGTGGCGGCGTTTCTAAAGAATGGCGATTGGCTTCTGGTGTATCAGCAGAACCATCGTGACGCTTATTTAGATCTTTATAGAACGATTGTCGTAGCCATTACGATTATGGTGTTCGGCGCCTTTGGGATCGTCTTTGCCGCATTGTTCCTTTCAAAGCGAATGGTCAGCCGAATCGCCATGGCGGATCGCGAAAAGGAGATGATGAACAAACAGATTGTTGAAACGGGTAAACTGGCATCCGTAGGAAAACTGGCCGCCGGTATCGCACATGAAATCAACAATCCCGTGGCCATTATGGTGGAAGAGGCCGGCTGGATTAAAGATTTGCTGGAAGAAGAAGAATTCCATGAAAGCGAGAACCTGGATGAATTTGAAAGGGCATTAAAACAGATTAAAACCCAGGGACGGCGGTGCAAAGAAATTACGCACAAGCTGCTCAGTTTCGCAAGAAAGACGGACTCCAGGGTACAGGAAACCCAGATCAACGATTTGGTTAAGGAACTCGTCGCACTCTCGGAACAAAGAGCAAAATACAGCAAAATAACGATTCATACATATTTAGAAAATAGCCTTCCCATCACGTATCTGGCTCAGTCGGAAATGCAGCAGATCCTTTTAAATTTGATCAACAATTCTGTAGATGCCATGGAAATCACGGGCGGTGAATTAACGATAACTACGTATTTTGAAGAGGATAACATCGTAATAAAAATTTCTGACACCGGACCCGGTATCCCGGAATCCAACCTTTCCAGAATATTTGAACCGTTTTTCACAACCAAGCCGGTGGGGAAAGGAACCGGTCTCGGGTTGTCCATTTGTTACGGCATTATTCAAAAAATGGGGGGCGAAATAGATGTGGAAAGCGTCATCGATTCGGGAACCACGTTTTACGTCAGGCTTCCGGTACACGGCCCTCCGGAGCGTTGAACGTTAGAAGCTCAAAAACCAAAGTAATGAAGGACCGATATTATAACCGCATTGAGAAGCCACCTTCAGCGGGATTGTTCTCTAACATATTGCAGGAAAAATATCATGTTTGAAGACAAAAGCAAACCGATAAAGATCCTTCTCGTGGATGATGAAAAAGGCTTTGTGGACGTTATTTCAAAAAGGATGTCCAAACGGAACATTGAGGTAACCCGTGCATACAGTGGTACAGAGGCTTTGCAAGCACTGAGAAAGAAAGACTTTGATGTAACGGTCCTCGATTTGAAGATGGAAGATATGGACGGCATCGAAATTTTAAAAATATTCAAAAAAATGGTCCCGGATCTCCCTGTCATTATGCTGACAGGACACGGATCCGAAGAAGCGGCCAGAGACGGTATTCGATTCGG